>NZ_DFDO01000121.1:0-16094 GCF_002367915.1 Acinetobacter sp. UBA3025 | reverse complement strand
TCAGATTTAAAACTTAAAGGTATTTTTTTATTCTGGCTATCGCTTTTTTAAATCATTAAAGGGGAATCCAAGTTTTAAGCGCTAAATTCAGAACATAAAAAATCCCTCCGTAGAGGGATTTTTGAAATATAAAAATTAACCCAACAATAGACTGTTAATACGTTTTACATACTCAGCCGGATTTTCTGGTAGACCACCTTCTGCAATCATTGCCTGATCAAAGATCACATTGGCCAGATCATCAAACTGGGCAGAACCTTCCAGTTTTTTCACCAATGGATGCTCCGGGTTAATCTCCAGAATCGGCTTCACATCCGGTACAGGCTGACCTGCATCTTTCAGCATACGGATCAGTTGTGGAGAAAGCTCCCCTTCCCCTGTGACCAGACAGGCTGGTGAATCAACCAGACGAGTCGTTACACGTACTTCTTTGGTTTTGTCTTTCAAAGAATCTGTCAGCTTTTCAACCACAGGTTTGAACTGTTCAGCAGCAGCTTCCAGTGCTTTTTTCTCTTCTGCATCTTGCAGATCACCTAGGTCGACTGCACCCTTAGATACGTTTTGCAATGGGGTACCATCAAACTCATGCACGAAGTTCATTGCCCATTCATCGACGCGTTCTGACATCAGCAATACTTCAATGCCTTTTTTCTTGAATACTTCCAGTTGCGGTGAGTTTTTCGCAGCATTCAGGCTTTCAGCGGTAATGTAGTAAATCGCTTTCTGGCCTTCTTTCATGCGTGCTTTATAGTCTGCCAATGAAGTGCTCACCTCATCATTGGTCGAAGTTGCATAGCGCAGCAGTTTCAAGATGCGTTCGCGATTACCGAAATCTTCTCCCAGACCTTCTTTCAGCACCGCACCAAATTCGCGGTAGAAAGTTTTGAAGTTTTCCTGATCTTTTTCATCTTCAGATTTTGCCAGATTATCCAAAGTTGTCAGAATACGGCGAGTGTTACCTTCACGGATGGTTTTCACATCACGGCTTTCCTGCAGCAATTCACGGCTCACATTTAATGGCAGATCGGCACTGTCTACCACGCCCTGTACAAAGCGCAGATAGTTTGGAATCAGGTTATCCGCATCATCCATAATGAAGACACGTTTCACATAGAGCTTGATGCCGGCCTTGGCTTCACGAGTGAAAATATCCTGTGGCGCTTTGCTTGGGATATAAAGCAGTTGGGTATATTCAGTACTACCTTCAACACGGTTATGCGCCCAAGCCAATGGTGCAGCAAAATCATGGGTTAGGTTTTTATAGAATTCGGTATATTGCTCTTCAGTAATCTCAGATTTATTCCGAGTCCACAATGCGCTAGCCGAGTTAATTGCTTCCCACTCATCGGTCTTCACATATTGACCGCCTTTTGGTGTTTCACCTTCAGCAACTTCTTCTTCCTGCCAGACTTCTTTTTGCATCTGGATTGGCAGGCTAATGTGATCTGAATATTTATTAATGATCTGTTTGACTTTATAGCTTTGCAGATAATCCAGCGCATCTTCACGTAGATGCAGGATAATATCGGTACCACGACCTTCTTTGGTGATCTGTTCAACTTCGAATTCACCGGTACCGCCACTGATCCAGCGCACCCCTTCTGAGGCATCCGTACCGGCACGGCGTGATTCTACAGTAATCTTATCAGCCACAATAAAGCCTGAGTAGAAGCCGACACCAAACTGGCCAATCAGCTGAGCATCAGCTTTCTGATCACCTGTCAGTTTTGACATAAAGTCTTTGGTACCAGATTTGGCAATTGTCCCCAAATTTTCAATGGCTTCTTGCTGGCTTAAACCGATCCCGTTATCTGAAATGGTAATAGTTTTATTTTCTGGATCGAGGCTGACACGTACGCGGAGGTCAGGATCATTTTCATAATATTCAGGATGGTTGATCCCTTCAAAACGTAATTTGTCACACGCATCTGAAGCATTAGAAATTAATTCACGCAGGAAAATTTCAGGATTTGAATAAAGCGAATGGGTCACGAGGTGCAGTAACTGCGCTACCTCAGCCTGGAAACTGTGTTTTTGTACGCTTAAATCGCTCATGAATCACTCCTATTATTTTAGATACAGATGTTAACTGCTGCCTATATGAATGGAGTGAGTTCAATAATTTTCAATAGCCTCAAAATAATTTTTTCGCAAAAAATATTTTTATGGCTTTCATTTTTATCAGTTTAATTGATGGGATGGACAAGACTTAATAAGGCCCCATTTTATAGATACGATCAAAATGCAGATCCAGCTGCTGCTGACGCATGTTATAAACCTGACTCAAACAGGATACGGATTCCTGGCAGCGGTCACGGAACTGCAGCCATTTCACCTGATCGCGTTGAATCACCGAACGTGTTCCCATCGGCACCATACGGCGCAAGATGTTATAGCTGGTACTCATTTTGACATCAGCATCATTCAGCAAACGATGTTCACAAATTGTTTTCTCAGTCGCGGTTGTCGCTTTCTGACAATTAAAACTGGCAGCATAACTCTGTGAAATAAACAGCGTGCTGAAGATCAAAAGACTCTTCGACAAAAAACTCATGCTTTGATCTTCCTTATTATTAAGTCGTATTCAATTAATATTTACTTTATTCGTTTTAATATATTTGAGTATTGCCAATCTGCTCAATTTCAATACGTTATAAATCGTTGTTATTTTGAAAAAAAGCCCCATTCAGGATGAGGCTTTTGGAAAAAATGAACCAAAAAATTGGAGCTTAGAATTTATAGCTATAACCGATTGTATACACCCAAGGATCGATTCCAAATTCACCTAAATTAATTTTTGTCCCATCAGCAGTCTTTGCTTCCAGATCTGTATCTAAGTCTGCATAACGTGCATCAACAAAGACACCCCAGTTTTTTGCATCCGCTGGCTGGAAGTTAAAGCCGACTTGGCCAGCTACCCCATAAGCAACATCTGCATCAAGCTTTGCTACACCTAATGCGTCTTTTGCAGTTTGGCTAAATTCTTCATCCCATGGAATGAATACAGTAGCACCTACACCGATATATGGAGTAAAGCGGCTTGAATTTTTAAAATTATATTTGGCTGTGATTGTTGGTGGTAGATGTTTTAATGATGCAATTTTCACATCACCCGCCATCTCAACATCATGTTTAAATGGGGTAGCCAATAATAATTCGGCTGAAATATTGTCATTGAAGAAATATTCGACTGAAGGAGTAAAATTGAGTTCGCTACTTGCTTTAGCATCTTCAACTACACCAGGAATCAGGTCAGTTTCCTGAGTAGGTGCTAATACAGAAGCCCCCACTTTCACTTGCCATTGCCCTGCCATCGCAGATGCTGAAAGACCCATTAATGCAATAATAGCTACTTGCTTTAACATTTTAAAATACCCCCAAGGGAAGAATAATTATTAAGAAAATATTTCTTAATTAATAATAAACATGGCTTAAATTAATATGCAATAGATATTATAAAACTAAATTTTATTTATTATTTAAGTATATGTAATTATTAAATATTTATTTTAAATTGACTATATTGGTTGGTTTTAAATACCCAGTAATTTAATCAGATTAAAATAATAATATTCAGAGTAAAATAATCAGGTTTATATTAATTTTTTTATTTAAACATATATTTTAAATACATCTTATAATTTATTTTAAATCTAGGCAAATCTGCTCCGATTTATATCAGAGCAGATTATAAAAAGGACTTACAGAACCATAGCTGCAATCCAGCCAAAAATCATAAGTGGAATATTAAAATGAATGAAGGTTGGAACCACACTATCCTTCATATGGTCATGCTGACCATCCATATTCAGACCGGATGTTGGGCCTAGAGTTGAATCTGATGCTGGAGAACCGGCATCGCCCAAAGCAGCCGCAGTCCCGATAATTGCAATAGTTGCTGCAGGACTAAAACCAAATTGAATACAGAGCGGTACATAGATAATCGCCAGAATTGGCACAGTCGAAAATGATGAACCGATACCCAAAGTAATCAGCAGACCAATCAATAACATCAGGAAAGCAGCCAGTGCCTGGCTATCACCAATCCAGTTTACCGAAGCTGCGACTAAGGCGGGTACCTGATTAGTCGCTTCAATTACGGCAGCAAAACCTTGCGCGGCAATCATGATAAAGCCAACCAAGGCCATCATACGCATACCGGTGATGATCACATCATCTGCTTCTTTCCATTTAAAGATTCCAGCACAACTCAAGATTGCGACACCGACCAGACCGGCAAGAATCATCGAATCTGAATAGAGCTGTACTGCAAGGGTTGCAAAGACAGCAACCGCTGCCATCCAGATGGTCAGTTTGGCAATTTGTGGTTTCGCTGATTTTTGTTCTACACCCAGTTCAGCAGAGATACTTTGCTGCTGTTCCACATGGATATCTTTATAGAGACGCGGCTTACGGTAGCTGATAAACATGGCCACCAGCAAACCCACGAACATACCTGAGACCGGAATCGCCATCGCAGCGGAAATCTGGTCATAAGTAATCTCAAAGCCATAGGGCTTACCAAAGGTATTGATGTTATGGCCCAAAATATCATTCAGGAAGATGGCACCAAAACCGACTGGAACCAACATATATGTTCCCACCAGACCAAAGGTCAGCAGACAGGCCACCAAACGGCGATCCAGCTTCAGATGGTTAAATACCAGCAATAACGGTGGAATCAGAACCGGAATAAAGGCGATGTGCACTGGAATCACGTTTTGCGAGAAAACGGCAGCCAATGCGACGGTACAGAAGATCAGATATTTAACCTTGTTCTGTGCCTTTTCTGATGCCTCACCTTTTAAGGTGGTAATCATTTTATAGGCCAGCAAGTCAGGCAAACCGGAACGTGCCAAGGCCAAAGCAAAAGCACCCAGGATGCCATAAGCCAAGGCAATTTTAGCGCCGCCGCCCAGACCATTGTTAAATGCATCTAAAGTTCCCTGGAGGCCAAGACCTGCCAGCAAACCACCCGTAACAGCACCAATGACCAGGGCAAAAACCACAGGTACACGTGCCAATGAGAGTCCAAACATGACTCCAATAGCAGCAAGAATTGCGAACATAATGAATTGGGAATGAGAGAAAACGGCTATTTTATCAGAAAATCCGGATAAAAATTCTTCCACTTATCCCTTGCCGAGTCACGTTCCCAATCTCCATATTAAGTAGTTGCTGTTAATTTTTGCTGAATAAAATTATGGATTAGATGAGCCACCTGTTCCGGCTGACTCAAAATCGCCCAGTGATTGGCATTTAATTCTACCCTGGAAAAATCTTCCACCCATTTTGGCATTTCATCAATCAGATCCGGGCCAACAAACTGGTCTTTTTTGAGCACAATTGCCTGTACCGGACAGACCGCAAAACGCTGTCTAGGTCGAGATAAACGTGGTAGAAAGTTCGCCCGATACAGATTAACGCCATATTTTCCATCTTTGACAATATTCTGGTTTAGCGGCAGATTACCTTGCTGTTCCAGCTGACTGATTTTTTTGCCCCAACGTTCTGCATTAAAAAAATTCCATGCAGTAGGCGCTATAAAAGGCAACTGGAATACCGCGATATACCAGGACTTGGTCATCTGTTTAAAGAACTTGATCTTATGCTGTTTAAACTGTTCACGCATCCAGAAAGCAGCATGATCCAGACATGGACCTGACATGGTGCTGAAAGACAAAATCCGGCCTTTAAATTTAGGTTCGGTGACCGCTTCCCAAGCCTGGATTGACCCCCAGTCATGAGCCGCGAGGTGGAAAGTTCGTCCCGGCAAGACCTGATCGACCACTTGCTCTAAATCTGCACACAGACGTTCCAGACGATAATCCCGAATTTTCTTGGGAACGCTGGAGTCTCCTGCTCCGCGCACATCATAGGTCACCACAAAATAATCCTGAACAAGGTGAGAAATCACCGCTTCCCAAACATCCTGATGGTCAGGATAACCATGAACCAGCACTAAAGCTGGTTGTTCAGGCTCGCCCCAGGTTTTCACATAGAGACGTTGATGATCGCTGGTATCTACCCACTGGCTATGTCTTTGCATAGATGTATCCTTATTCGCTGATTGACTCTTTTATTGTTGAAATAGGCACGATTTATCAATGCCAGCTTATTTTTGTTGTTCTAGTATGCATACGAGACCAGAAAAAAGAATATCCGCATGAGCCTATTACGAAAAATTCAGCAACTGCCCTTGTTATCCAAATTTATACTGAATCGCTATGCCCCTTACCGTGGAGCAGGCATTGTCATTGATGAAATGGACTTTGCCAATTATCACGTTCGCGTGAAAATGCCACTGACTCGCAAGAATCAGAATATTGTCGGAGTACATTTTGGTGGCAGCCTGTATTCCATGGTCGATCCGTTTTATATGTTATTGCTGATGCACCATCTGGGTCCAAAATACATTGTTTGGGATAAAAGCTCTACCATTCAATTTTTAGCGCCAGGACGTGGAACGGTCTATGCGGACATCCGGATTTCCAAACAGGAGGTACAAACAGTGAAAGATCTGGCAGCTGACCATAGTCCGGTTTATCGCCAGTATCAGCTCAATATTTATGATGATTCCGGTGTGCGTATCGCTGAAGTACAAAAGACCGTTTATATCCGCCTTAAACAGAGCAAAGCCAAGCCTCGAGAAGCTAAATAACGAAATATAAATAAACTAAAAGCGCCATGGAGGCGCTTTTAAATCGATCTGGAGGATAGTTCTGCCGATTAACGACGACGGTTATTCTGTTCGATCGCCGCACCAGCACCACCACCGATGGCACCACCAATTGCAGCCCCACCTGTACCGCCAAAGATGCTTTTACCCACTGCAGAACCTACAGCACCACCGACACCACTATAGGTCGCATTACGGTTTGAACCACCTTGAGCTTTACTGCCGACTGCTGCACCGGCACCACCACCAACTGCTGCACCAACACCACCACCCACTCTGTTACCTACACCACCACCCACTGCACCACCGAGCGCAGCTGCGCCAATACGCTGATCTTTAGCAGACATATTTTCACAACCTGCCAACATAAAAGTGGAGATAGTTGCAACAGCCATTACGCTCATTAACTTTTTCATGATCTTGGCCTTCCTTCGTGCTTTGACTTAAGATTAACCTGATTTTAAGGAGCGATTCATAACAAGATGTTAAATCTTGAAACCCTCATGATTTATTTTGTAAAGAGCGCATGAAAGATCATGTTTTATTGATGATTTCTCCATATTTAGGACAAGTAACTTTCAGATCATTTGACCTTTTCTAGCGATATAAATATGAATAATTTTAGGAAATAAAAAAGCCACCCGAAGGTGGCTTTTTAAAATGATTTAGCGGCTAATTACAGACCGTTAAATTCATCGCTGAATGCTTGGCTCAACGCTTGATCCACATCAGAGAAGTCATTGTGCAGTTCAAATTCTGCAGCTTCTGCTTCTTGACGACGACGCTCTAAGTGGTAAGCCAGACCTGTACCCGCTGGGATCAGACGACCTACAACTACGTTTTCTTTCAGACCACGTAAATCATCTTCTTTACCTGTTACGGCCGCTTCAGTTAACACACGAGTAGTTTCCTGGAACGATGCAGCAGAGATGAACGAGTCAGTAGAAAGCGACGCTTTGGTAATACCCATCAATTGACGTTCAAACTTCGCAGGGAACTTGTTCTGCGCAAGAACAGCTTGGTTCTCTTGCATCACACGGATGTAATCCACTTGTTCACCTTTGATGAAGCTTGTATCGCCACCGTCAGTGATATCAACTTTACGCAGCATCTGACGTACGATCACTTCAATATGCTTGTCGTTGATTTTTACACCTTGCAGACGGTAAACGTCCTGAACTTCGTTCACGATGTAGTTGGTCAACGCCACTTCACCTTTCAGACGTAAGATGTCATGCGGGTTCTGTGGACCATCAGAAATAGTTTCACCACGGTTCACATGCTCGCCTTCGAACACGTTAATGGTACGCCATTTCGGAATCAGCTCTTCGTAGATCTCAGAACCATCATCCGGAGTAATCACCAGACGGTTTTTACCTTTGGTTTCTTTACCGAAGCTTACAACACCTGACACTTCTGCAAGGATTGCGTGTTCTTTCGGTTTACGTGCTTCGAACAAGTCAGCAACACGTGGCAGACCACCGGTAATATCACGAGTACGTGAAGATTCTTGTGGTACACGACCAATTACGTCACCCACACCAATTGTTTCGCCATCACGGACAGAAAGAATGGTGTTCTGTGGCAAGAAGTAGAACTGTTCGCCGCCATCTACTGTGTCAAGCACAACAGCTGGACGTAAATCTTTACCAGAAGCAGGACGTGCTGTTACAGGCAAGATTTCAACAGTGGTCATACCAGTTGCATCATCAGTTTTCGATGTTGCAGTTACACCATCAGCGATTTGGCTGAAGCGAACTTTACCAGCTACTTCTGTTACAAGTGGATGTGTATGCGGATCCCAAGTCGCTACGATACCGCCTGCTTCTACAGCTTCGCCATCTTTCAGCAAGATAGACGCACCGTATGGCAGTTTGTAACGTTCACGTTCACGACCTAAGTCATCTGCAATACCGATTTCACCTGAACGTGAAGTTGATACCAAGTGACCTTTGGCATGTTGTACAGTTTTCACGTTGTGGAAACGTACAGTACCTTTGTTACGAACTTGTACGCTGTTTGCAGCAGAAGTTCGGCTCGCAGCACCACCTACGTGGAACGTACGCATGGTTAACTGTGTACCCGGCTCACCAATCGACTGAGCAGCCATAACACCTACAGATTCACCTGGGTTTACCAAGTGACCGCGTGCAAGGTCACGACCGTAACATTTCGCACAAACACCGAAAGTAGATTCACAAGATACCACTGAACGTACTTTAACTTCGTCGACACCTTGCTCTTCCAGGTAGTTTGCAAGTTTTTCGTCGATCAATGTGTTACGCGGCAGAATAACTTCTTCAGTACCTGCACGTTTCACATCTTCAGCTACTACACGACCCAGTACTCGAGTACCCAGGTTCTCGATCACGTCACCGCCTTGAATGAACGGAGTCATGACAAGACCAGACAACGTACCACAATCCGGCTCAGTGATGACCAAGTCTTGCGCAACGTCTACCAGACGACGAGTCAGGTAACCAGAGTTCGCTGTTTTCAGTGCTGTATCGGCCAAACCTTTACGTGCACCGTGTGTTGAAATGAAGTACTGAAGTACTGTCAGACCTTCACGGAAGTTCGCTTTAATAGGCGTTTCAATGATCGAACCATCCGGTTTCGCCATCAGACCACGCATACCAGCCAACTGACGAATCTGAGCTGCGGAACCACGGGCACCAGAGTCAGACATCATGTAGATGCTGTTGAATGATTTCTGTTTCTCATCCTCACCCTGTTTGTTCTTAACAGTCGTGAATGACAAGTTGTCCATCATCGCTTTCGCTACCTGGTCGTTTGTACGCGCCCAGATATCGACAACTTTGTTATAGCGTTCGCCGGCAGTTACGAAACCTTGTTCGAACTGTTGTTCGATTTCGCGAACTTCAGCTTCTGCTTTCCCGATAATCGCTTGTTTTTGTGGTGGAATGACCATGTCTTCCATACCCACAGAAACACCAGAACGAGTCGCTTGACGGAAGCCAAGGTACATCAATTGGTCAGCGAAGATAACAGTGTCTTTCAGACCCAGTTTACGGTAGCAAGAGTTGATTAACTTAGAGATGTTCTTTTTAGTCATCTCAACGTTAATTTGCTGGAAGTCCATACCTTCAGGCACAACTTCCCAAAGCAGACAGCGACCAGGAGTCGTATCTACGATAATCGTTTGCTGTTCACGTTCGCCGTTTTCGTTGATCACGGTTTGGTGTACACGTGCTTTCACGCGAGCGTGCATATCCACCTGACCAGTCGCAAGCGCACGGTTTACTTCGTCAGTGTCCGCGAACACCATGCCTTCACCTTTGGCATTTACCGCATCACGCGTGATGTAGTAAAGACCCAAGACAACGTCCTGAGACGGTACGATGATTGGCTCACCGTTCGCTGGAGACAGAATGTTGTTGGTCGACATCATTAACGCACGAGCTTCTAACTGAGCTTCAAGTGTTAATGGTACGTGTACCGCCATTTGGTCACCATCGAAGTCGGCGTTGAACGCAGCACATACGAGCGGGTGAAGACGGATCGCTTTACCTTCAATTAGGATAGGTTCGAATGCTTGAAGACCTAGACGGTGAAGTGTTGGCGCACGGTTCAACATCACTGGATGTTGACGAATCACAGATGCTAGAACGTCCCAAACTTCTGGAGTTTCGCGCTCAACCATTTTCTTCGCAGCTTTAATGGTTGTAGCCTGACCAGATGCTTGCAGTTTCGCAAAGATAAATGGCTTGAACAGCTCAAGCGCCATTTTCTTAGGAAGACCACATTGGTGTAAACGCAGGCTTGGACCTACGGTAATTACCGAACGACCAGAGTAATCGACACGTTTACCCAACAAGTTCTGACGGAAACGACCTTGTTTACCTTTGATCATATCTGCCAAAGATTTAAGCGGACGTTTGTTAGAACCAGTAATTGCACGACCACGACGACCGTTATCCAGCAATGCATCTACAGATTCTTGCAACATACGTTTTTCGTTACGTACGATGATATCTGGAGCCGCAAGGTCAAGAAGACGTTTCAAACGGTTGTTACGGTTGATCACACGACGGTAAAGGTCGTTCAGGTCAGACGTTGCGAAACGACCACCTTCAAGTGGTACAAGCGGACGAAGATCTGGTGGAAGTACAGGAAGTACGTTCATCACCATCCATTCTGGCTTGTTGTTCGAATCGTTGAATGCTTCCATCAATTTCAGACGCTTAGAAGCTTTTTTAAGCTTAGTTTCTGAAGTTGTGTTTGGAATTTCTTCACGAAGACGCGCAATTTCAGCTTCAAGATCGATATCTTTAAGCAAGTCTTGAACCGCTTCTGCACCCATTTTCGCAGTGAATTCATCACCGTGTTCTTCTAACGCATTGAAGTATTCTTCATCGTTAAGAAGTTGGTATTTCTCAAATGGAGTCATACCTGGGTCAGTTACAACGTAAGATTCGAAATACAATACGCGTTCGATATCACGTAGCGTCATGTCTAAAAGAAGACCGATACGGCTAGGCAGTGATTTCAAGAACCAGATGTGTGCAACTGGAGACGCAAGCTCGATGTGACCCATACGTTCACGACGAACTTTCGCAGTTGTTACTTCAACGCCACATTTTTCACAAATGACGCCTTTGTATTTCATACGCTTGTATTTACCACACAAGCATTCGTAATCTTTTACTGGACCAAAGATTTTGGCACAGAATAAACCGTCACGTTCTGGCTTGAACGTACGATAGTTAATGGTCTCTGGCTTTTTAACTTCACCATGAGACCACGACTTAATCATTTCTGGTGACGCAAGACCAATACGGATGCGATCAAACTCTACTGGAGCATGACCGTCGGAATCCGTCTTTTTGCGCATGATATCGAGCAAGTCTTTCAATTTTTTTCTCCGTGTGTCGAGGAGATTTTCACTTCCCGACTGGGTCACAAATATTGTTTTTTACTGAAATTCGGGAATCTCAAGAATCCCCCTAAATCCCCCTTTATAAAGGGGGACTTTCTCCCCTCTTTCTTAAAGATGGGTCGGGGGAGATTTCTTAGTCACCATTTTTCAGTTCAATGTTGATACCTAAAGAACGGATCTCTTTGGTCAATACGTTGAACGATTCAGGCATACCTGGGTCCATATAATGGTTACCATCTACAATGTTCTTATAGATACGGGTACGGCCTTCAACGTCATCCGACTTCACAGTAAGCATTTCTTGAAGCGTATATGCTGCACCGTATGCTTCCAGTGCCCAGACTTCCATCTCACCGAAACGCTGACCACCGAATTGTGCTTTACCACCCAGCGGCTGTTGCGTTACTAGAGAGTAAGAACCAGTAGAACGCGCATGCATCTTGTCGTCAACCAAGTGGTTCAGTTTCAGCATGTACATGTAACCTACAGTTACAGGACGGTCGAAACGTTCACCAGTACGGCCATCATACAATACTGTTTGACCTGTACGTGACAAACCAGCAAGCTCAAGTAATTCTTTGATCTGACCTTCTTCAGCACCGTCAAATACTGGAGTTGCCAGAGGAACACCTTTACGCAAGTTACCAGACAACTTCAAGATTTCTTCATCAGTCAGGCTGTCAAGATCTTCTTGCTGACCGCCAACCTTATTATAAATCTTGTCTAGGAAATCACGCAGTTCAAGAACTGTACGCTGTTCTTTCAGCATCTTGTCGATTTGATCGCCAAGACCTTTGGCTGCCATACCCAAGTGAGTTTCCAGAATCTGACCGACGTTCATACGTGATGGTACACCGAGCGGGTTCAGTACGATATCTACTGGTACACCATTGGCATCGTGCGGCATGTCTTCAACAGGCAGGATGTTAGAAACTACACCCTTGTTACCGTGACGACCCGCCATCTTATCACCAGGCTGGATACGACGTTTAACGGCCAGGTAAACCTTAACAACTTTCAATACGCCAGTTGTCAGTTCGTCACCTGTAGAAAGTTTGCGTTTTTTCTCAGCAAATTTCTCATCAATTTCAAGGCTCTTCTCTTTTAAGAACACTTGAATTTGAGTTAAACGTTCAGCAATTGCTTCATCACTTGGTTGGATATCAAGCAGATCAACCAGCTCTAAACCAGATAACAATTCTTCAGACAGTTTGTCACCGCGTTTAGTAGTACCGCCACCGTTAGATTCCTGACCTTTCAACAGACGGACAATACGTTCGCGTGCTGCCTCTTCGAAGATTTTGTATTCTTCTTTCAAGTCTTTACGGTAAGCATCAAGCTGAGCTTTTTCAATTGCCTGAGCACGTTCGTCTTTCTCAAGACCGTCACGTGTAAACACTTGAACGTCGATCACAGTACCTTTAGTACCCGATGGAACACGTAAAGAAGAGTCTTTTACGTCAGCCGCTTTTTCACCGAAGATTGCACGAAGCAGTTTTTCTTCAGGAGTTAACTGAGTTTCACCTTTAGGCGTTACTTTACCTACCAGGATGTCACCCGCGGTCACTTCAGCACCGATGTAAACGATACCTGACTCGTCCAGTTTAGAAAGCGCTGCTTCACCCACGTTCGGGATATCGGCAGTAATTTCTTCAGCACCCAGTTTGGTATCACGTGCAACACATGAAAGTTCCTGGATGTGAATAGACGTTAAACGGTCTTCTTGAAGAACACGCTCAGATAACAAGATCGAGTCTTCGTAGTTGTAACCGTTCCAAGTCATGAACGCTACACGCATGTTTTGACCCAATGCTAGCTCACCACCATCAGTTGATGGACCGTCAGCCAGAACGTCGCCACGACCTACTTTATCGCCCAGGTTCACAAGAACTTTCTGGTTGATACAAGTGTTCTGGTTAGAACGTGTGTATTTGATCAGGTTATAGATATCTACACCTGCTTCGCCCGCAACCATTTCGTCTTCGTTGACACGAATTACAACACGCGAAGCGTCAACAAATTCAATACGACCACCACGTTTCGCGATTACACATACACCAGAGTCATGTGCTACGTTCGCTTCCATACCGGTACCAACCAGTGGTTTGTCAGCGATTAACGTAGGAACAGCCTGACGTTGCATGTTCGAACCCATCAATGCACGGTTGGCGTCATCGTGCTCAAGGAACGGAATCAGTGATGCTGCTACAGATACAACCTGTTGAGCAGATACGTCCATATGCGTCACTTTTTCAGGAGGCATACGTACGAATTCACCTTGGTGACGTACAGAAACGAATTCTTCAGACAGGTTGCCGTCTTTATCTACTGCAGAGTCGGCCTGTGCAATCACAGTACCTACTTCTTCAATCGCAGACAGGTATTCAACGTCATCAGTTACGCGGCCATCAACCACTTTACGGTATGGAGTTTCCAGGAAACCGAAGTTGTTACATTTGGCGTAAACAGACAGAGAGTTGATCAAACCAATGTTTGGACCCTCAGGAGTCTCAATTGGACATACACGACCATAGTGAGTTTGATGTACGTCACGTACTTCGAAGCCCGCACGTTCACGAGTCAAACCACCAGGCCCAAGTGCTGATACACGACGCTTGTGGGTAATTTCAGATAATGGGTTGTTTTGGTCCATGAACTGAGACAACTGGCTTGAACCAAAGAATTCTTTGATTGCAGCAGCCACTGGCTTCGCATTGATCAGGTCTTGCGGAGACAGATTATCAGTTTCAGCTTGAGACAAACGTTCTTTAACAGCACGTTCTACACGAACCAGACCTACACGGAATTGGTTCTCAGTCATTTCACCCACAGAACGAACACGACGGTTACCCAAGTGGTCGATATCGTCGACTTCACCTTTACCGTTACGGATTTCTACTAATGTTTTTAATACATCAGTGATATCTTCATTCGAGAGAATGCCTTCAACTTCGCGTGACTTCTGATCAGTACCCACTTCGTAAGGACGACCCAAACGACGGTTGAACTTCATACGGCCGACTGGAGACAGATCATAACGCTCAGAAGAGAAGAACAGGTTGTTGAACAGGTTCTCAGCAGCTTCTTTTGTTGGTGGCTCACCTGGACGCATGACTTTGTAGATTTCTACAAGTGCTTCATCACGGCTTACTGTGGTATCAGCACGTAATGTATCCGCAATGAATGGACCACGGTCGATATCGTTAGTGAACAGGATGTTGAACTGTTTCACGCCGCCTTCTGCAATTTTCACCATAATTTCATGGCTTAGAACAGTATTGGCTGCAATCACATCACCATCTTTCAGTGGGATGTCTTCAGCAGTGATACGTTCGTACAGGTATTCATCAGGAACAGAAAGCTTCTCAAGACCAGATGCTTCCATTTGACGTACATGACGTGCGTTAATACGTTTACCTTGTTCAACAATGACTTTGCCGTCTTTGTCAGCAATGTCGAACTGTGCCATTTCACCGCGCAGGCGCTCTGGAACAAGGTCAATCTGGTAGCTACCCATGTCCAGATACACAGGTACTTTCTCGTAGAACATGTCGAGAATTTGTTCGTTGGCATAACCCAGCGCACGAAGCACCACAGTCGCAAGCAATTTACGACGACGGTCAATACGTACGTAGACCAGGTCTTTGGCATCGAATTCAAAGTCTAACCATGAACCACGGTAAGGAATGATACGAGCTGAATAAAGGACTTTACCGCTTGAGTGAGTTTTGCCTTTATCGTGGTCAAAGAATACGCCCGGTGAACGGTGCAATTGCGATACGATTACACGCTCGGTACCATTAATGACGAAAGTACCGTTGTCTGTCATAAGCGGCATTTCGCCCATGTAGACTTCTTGTTCACGTACGTCTTTGATTGATTTAGTTTCGCGATCTTTCAGGATCAAACGAATTTTTACGCGCATTGGTGCTGCATAAGTTGAGCCACGAAGGATACATTCGCGTACATCAAACTCAGGCTTACCAAGACTATACTCAACGAATTCTAAAGCAGCATTGCCAGAATAACTTTCAATAGGAAAAACTGAACGAAATGCGGCTTGGAGACCGATATCTTCGCGGTTTTTTGGTGATTTGCCATCTTGTAAGAATGTTCTGTACGAGTCGACTTGAATCGCGAGCAGGTACGGAGCATCCATAACGCTAGGCAATTTACCAAAATTCTTACGGATCCGTTTCTTTTCGGTATATGAGTATGCCATCTGGAGTCCTCGGAAAGTGTAAACCAAGCCCGCCTGCAGAACGGGCTCAGAAGGAATTACGCTGGCCGATATGGCCACCACTCTTTACAAATGCTGCAATTTTTAGTGGTATTAAAACGCTTAACAATATTTTTTTAATGAAAAATATTGGTAAGCGTTTGTTCATTATGTTTATTTTTAATTTGTATGAATTTTATATCATGCAAACAAAAATCGAGCCGATTATTGTAACGCAAAAAGGCTGATGACCCAAGAGCCATCAGCCAATTTTTGGAGCCGATTATAAAAAAACC
>NZ_DFDO01000031.1:0-2564 GCF_002367915.1 Acinetobacter sp. UBA3025 | reverse complement strand
GCTGATTCCACAACTGGAAAAAGATCGTAATCTGATCTATCGGGAGAAACGTGATCAGGCGATTGCCAAGCTGACCAAGGCAGATGTCGATGCCGTTATCAAAAAATATGTTAAACCGGATCAACTGGTCGAAGTCATGGCGGATCAGTATGGGAAAGAAGTGAAATAAACTCTGTAATTTTTTATAAGTCTATGACGGTCTCTTTTCATTTTAAATAAATGTTTAGATGTCTATATGGCTACTTTTGCTTCGGCAAAAGTAGCCAAAACCATTTGTCATCCGCAAAACTCGTCCACCACCTTCACGAAATAAATTTATTGTAGAAACAATCCTCTTATGATGTAGTCCTGCCTCAACCAGTTACGGATGACGTTTCCACGTATCTATAGGCGATAAAAGCGTTTGGCATTCTCATAAAAAACCGGCTTTACAGCATGTTCGTCATAGCTCTGCACAATATCGCTAAAGGCATCAATGATGGTGACCAGATCTGTGCTGACACGATCCATCGGGAAATTAGAAGCAAACATGATGCGATCTTTACCGAAACATTGTAGGGCATGCTGGATCAATGGAGCCGCGAGCTGAATCAGTTCATCTTTTTTTGCCAGTTTTTGCTCTAAATGAAAACGGTGACCGAGTACAGGCATAAACAGACCGGAGATTTTGCTATACACATTTGGGCATTTTGCCAGTTCAGCCAGGTCTTCTTTCCAGGTCTGAAAAATATAGTCTCGCTGCTGTGCTGTTTGTCCGGTTGCTTTACCGACTTTCCCAAAGATGCCGGCAGGTGTGCCCAAGTGATCCAGCACAATCGGCGTTTCAGGAAATGTTTTGGCCAGATGGGCCACATCAGAAATTTGGGTAGAATAAACCCAGGCATCAAAACTTAAATTGGCTTTGGCTAATTCCTCAAATCCTTTCAGAAATTTCTTATTGCAGTATAAATGCGGTTCATCGGTCCAGGCATGAATGCCTTTATCGGCATGGAACGATGCCATTTTACGAATACCGCGTAGTTTAGGTGAAACTTCCTGATGCAATTGCAGCAGCTGTTTAAAGTTTTTTTGACGAAGATCAGCTGTAGCCACAATGCCGCCTAGCTGAATATTCTGTTCAGCAAAAGGCAGCCCGGCAATAAACCTGGTTTCATTAACCACGCCAGTACCTTTATGCTCATGCCAGCTTGCTTCTATATGAACAATCTGTTCCACCTGATAATGACCGATGTCACGTTTATAATTTTCAGGTAGGTAAGGCGCGGTCAGATGTTCGGTCAGACCAATGGTATCGATCACCGCTTTGGGCTTGATCAGTCGCACCATTTTGTTCAGCAGTTTGGGATGTTTGCCAAATAATTTTACGGCTGAGGCTGCGGCATGCGGTGTGGTATAAGGGTCCCATTGATGAATCTGCGGATCTATAATCGGAGAGGACAGTTGTTGCATGATATTTTTGGTCATCGTTTAATTTTTATTCATTTTTTATAGGATGAATCCAGTATTAAAGTCAAATTAAAAATCAAAGATTTAAAAAAAGCCCCGTAGGGCTTTCATTAATGATCGTGGTCGTGTTGATGCTTGTTGGCATGAAACTCTTCATTACGACGGAAACGTAAATAGTTCTCAAACTGCTCACAGTATTCATCGTAGTTATCTTCCAGCATCATCTGAAATTGCTGCAAGATATAAGACATGACCTGATCTTTAGCGTCGCGCATCTCGTTGCCATCTTTGAAATTGTTGGCAGCGACCCAGGTATTAAAGCGGGCAGTACCAAACAGCATTGCAGCGCTGACTTGACCACGTTTTTCTGTCGGGTTTTCCTGAGAGCCTTTTTCTACACGGCTAAATTCGTTGGCCTGTTTAATAAATTCATCAGCACGTTCAAAGAATGCAGCATTTAACACTTCTTCTTCGGTTACATCGGTTGCTTCAATCTTTTGAACCATGAATTTTTCCTGATAATAAAATCTTAATCACTAATTATAGGCAAAGCCTTGCAGAAACTAAACCTTTGCCTTAATCTAAAAATAGCCTAAGCAATAAAAAATGTGAATCTCATGCAAGATGCAATTGTTGTACAGAGCCTGAAAAGTGATATTGCCTTATTGCGCCAGAATATCTGGCCACCGGCAAATCTGGCCAATGTGGAAGGATTGCCAATTTATTATGGCACCAAGTCGCAGGTCGAAGAATATTACAAGCAATGGCTGGGTCTGATTGAAAGGGCGCAGGATCTGTTTCAGCCTTTTATGGAAGATGAAGTCCTGGATGCGATTCATTTGCCAAGTCATTTGAATCTGCCCTTATTTTATTTTCATGTGGACCGCATCCGGATTAATAAAACCCGCGCCAAAGAATCCAAAACTTTTCGTGGTATTGCCAGCCTGATTGAAAAATGTGGGCAATTTGAACCGGAACAGATTCAGGCCATGCAACGCTGGCTAGACAGTGATGAAACGGCAGCTTTGGTGGCACATCGTGAATTTGTAGATCTGCGTACTTATGTATTCCAGCATGGTCAAAGTGAATACACCCGGACTCGGTTCTATGTGAATGGC
>NZ_DFDO01000102.1:0-9500 GCF_002367915.1 Acinetobacter sp. UBA3025 | reverse complement strand
ACGTATGGAAACAGGTATTATTCTTGGCATTCTATTCGCAATTATTGTGTTGTTAGTTATTTTTTATAAAAAGAAAAAGTAAATAACAGTTTTTTGGCAAATACAGATCCCCTACTTAGATAAAACTGAAAAATTCATTAGATTAATTTCAGATACAGATTAAATTTTGACTTGTGGATATTGAAGACGGCGATCATATCCAAATGCAGGATGAGACCAGATGTCATGCATCGGGATTTTTACGTCTAGTGCAAGCGGTAATTTTTTGGGATTAAATTCCATCTGGCTTAAATCATTTCCCCATGCAATCAGGTCGACATCCAGGCTGATCTGATGCGATGGTCGAACCCGCCCTGAATCCGTTTCCATTTGCTTTAATAAATCTGTCATATCTTGAACAGAAACTTCACTGTATAGGAGGCAGGCCGCATTCCAGTAATCTGCTCCGATACTATCCCGACATGGAATGAGGTAAATTGGAGAAAACCGGACTTCCCCCAACTCACTGATCCGTTGCTGGGCAGCCTGAAAATGTTGCTGTGGATGACAATTACTCGCCAGTGCTAGGGCGAATATCGTTGCGGTGGCGTTCAAGACGTATCCCTACAGAATTGGCTTGCGCGATAATGGCAGGCTTACGGATCGTAATCATAATCGATTCTACACTTTCAAAGGTAGCAAAAAGCGCGTCTAGCACCAGTTTTGCTGCATGTTCGATCAATTTTGGCTGAGCTTCCTGAATCACCCGCGCTGAAATCTCGCAGATTTCGGCATAATTCAAAGTATCTTCCAGTTCATCTGACTGTGCCGCTTGTTCTAAGTTGGTACGAATGTTTAGATCCAGCATTAAAGGCTGAATGATTTGACGCTCCCAATTAAAGCAGCCGACTACTGTATCGACCTTTAAGCCTTCAATAATAATTGCGTCCATTTTAAAACTCGGAATTTAATATTTACCAATAATCTCCCTAAATCCCTCTTTAATACAGAGGGACTTTCATCACTTCTATTTATTTTGTAATGAAAGCCTCCCTTTCTTAAAGGGAGGACGGGAGGGATTAAATTAGTGCTTTAACAGCAAATTTGGGTCCATAGTCTGAACCATCTGCAAACGCTGATCTGCATAGATATCTGTATACGGCGCCAGAATTCTCATGAAACGGTCGAAATACAGCATTTGCTTGAACAATAAAGCAAAGTCACGTGGGAAACGGATGCCATGACGTTCACCGACTGCTACCATATCCATCATGATATCGTTGAGATCTGCAGGGCTTGAAGTTAATAGATCCTGAGGATCAGCTAACATCACACCACTAAATAAACGTTCAAGATCAGCCGCAAGCACTTTGGTATCAATCTCAACTGCAGTCATACCCATTTTCAGCATATTCTCTGCCATCAGGGTATAATTGGTATGCTGCAAGGCATCCATAAAGGCCATACACGCTGTCCAGACTTCTGGTTTAAGCTGGCCGACAATACCAAAATCAATAAAGCCCACACGACCATCTTCAAGCAGCATCAGATTACCCGCGTGTAAATCAGCATGGAAACTGTTACACATCATTAGGCTGCCAAACCAGGTGTTCATTGCAGTGATGAGAACCTGTGACGGGTCTTTAGCGACCTTTTTCACCACTTCAAAATCAGTCAGTGGCACGCCATATAAACGTTGCATGGTCAGCACACGACGCGTTGAATATTGATGATAAACTTTAGGAGCAATTGCTGCTTTATTATTGGTGATATTCAGATAATTGACGAAATCATCCAGATTTTGTGCTTCTTCAATAAAGTCGACTTCACGCACCATACGGGTTTTGATTTCTTCGACAATATCTGCCAATGAGGCAAATTTCACTTTCGGCACTGCTTTTTCCAGCAATTTGGTCGCCCAATGCAATACATTTAAGTCGGTATATAGAATTGTTTCCACACCCGGCTTTTGTACTTTAATGACCACATCTTCACCAGAAACCAGCTTGGCCGCATGTACCTGTGCAATGGAAGCAGAAGCCAGTGGTGTTTCCTCAATTGAGGCAAAGATTTCATCCAGATTGCGACCAGAAAACTCTGATGCCAGTACTTCCTGGATATAGCTGAATGGCAAGGTCGGTGTTTGATCCAGACAGCCCTGAAACTCTTCCACATATTCACGCGGAAACAGCGATGGCGTACTGGCAATAAACTGACCGAGTTTGATATAGGTTGAGCCTAAAGACTCAAACGTTTCACGCATGAGTTTGGCATTACTTGGCTTTTCAGTAGCATATTTAATGCCGGCCTTCGCCGCAACTACCGCGGTTTCACCCATACGTGCAACCGAACGTATTCCATCTAACCAGATATTTTTTTTCATAATGTCTTAGGAAAAATTAATTACATGCAGTGTAGCAAAAAAATTAAATTTTGCAGGCCTATCTTGCCTGACAGACCGGGCAATCTGTATCTTTTTCGAAACTTAAAATGCGCTGTTTAAAACTCAGACCATCCCAAAGTAGAAGTTTCTGTCTAAGTGGCATTTTACCCAAGCCTAAATAAAGCAAAGCATGATGAGCTTGTAAACTTGCCATCACGTTTGGCGTGGTTGCCAATACGCCTGAATCCGCACAACGCAAACTGGTATCAGCCTGATGTTCAGGTGGAAACAGGCAGGCATAGCAAGCCGAATCCCCTTCGATCATGAACAGTTGTCCTTGCAAGCCAATCGCAGAAGCACTGATTAAAGGTACATTCAGTTTTACACAGCTCTGATTGACCAGATAACGTGTCTCGAACTGGTCACATCCATCCATTATCAGATCCTGATGTTCGATGATACCTTCTGCATTTTCAGTCGTTAAAGCTTGATTGATATATTCAACCTGAACATTCGGATTAATCTGAGCCAGTCTTTTCGCGAGTATTTCTGCCTTATAAAAGCCTAAATCATTTGGCGTAAATGCCAGTTGTCGTTGCAGATTACTCATCTCGATGGTATCAGGATCAATCAGAGTAATTTTGCCTACACCCGCTCGTGCCAGAAGTTCTGCCAAGGCACAACCAATCCCGCCACACCCCACGATACAGATATTAGAAAATTTCAGCTTTTCCTGTGCTTCAATATCCCAACCATCCAGAAGAATCTGGCGACTATATAAGTGCAATTCAGCATCGGTGAGTTCAAACTCTGGGGATATGGCATCCATAGTCGATATAGACAACGTCGTTCCTTGTTTCGAAGATTTTTAAGAAGCATGTGCCACAAAAAGTGCATTTACCGAAATTTCAATATGCGGATAAATCTCGAGCAAATTAACTTCTCTGCGCATAAACAGCAAATCAATAAATGGCTTGGCAATACTAGCGCCAAATAGCATATCAGTTAAATGCTCCGTATCAAGCTGATAGTGTCCTAATAAATATGTAATAGTCATATTATGAATGCACTTAACTTGATCTATATGCCACTTAATTTATTCACGTATTACATCTTCCTGGAACCTCGTTCTTCTATTCTTTTATCACCCTGTAACTGAATTTCGATTGTTTAGCACTTCTGTAGCGGCTGCCTGCAATTCGGTAGGAAAATGTATCAGTTCAGTGAGACCCTCTGTATCCATTCCCAAATATGATTAAGCTGCTTAAGGAATAGCAATTATCCTCGCTTTCAATAAATAGTATGGAGCATATAAATGAACGAACAAAATCAGCATAATAATCGTGAAAAATTATGGGAACTAATCAAAGATGTGCGTTACACCATGATCAGCCATGTGACCGAAAGTCAGGAAATTCATTCTCAGCCGATGACCATGCTCAATTCTGAGCAAATGAATGAGGATCAGAATTTGTATTTCATCATGCGTGATACTAATGATCTGGTTAAAGCTGCCAATACTGGTCGTACTCAGATTGGCCTGTCTTTCGCTAAACCTTCTGATGGTATTTATGTATCAATCAGCGCAAATGCACAGATCAGTACTGACCGTATTTTGATTGAAAAATTATGGAATCCATGGGCAGAAAACTGGTTTGAAGGTAAAGATGATCCTAGCGTGCGTGTACTGATTGCTGAAGCTGAAAGTGCAGAATACTGGAATGTCACCGATAACAAAGTAACGCAGCTATTTAAGGCATTAAAAGGTGGTGTGACTGGCGAAGCTGGGGAACCAGATGCTGAGCACAAAAAAGTTGATCTATAAGTAAATAAGAATTCCACCTTCAATTTAGCCTCTTATTAAGAGGCTAAATTTTTGATTTATTTTATTTAAAAGATGAATAGTATTACATTGTAATGACAATTATTTTCTCTGATAAATTCGAACATAAACAAATTAATCGTATAAAAAAGGCCGCAATTGCGACCTTTTCAATATATTTAAATGAATATATTAACTGACCTGTTTAATGCCTTGAATCTTAGCAATTTCCTGTTGTTTAAGCAGATTACGCTGAATTTTACCGCTAGATGTTTTAGGTAAATCACTTACAAACTCAATCTCTTTCGGATAGGCATGTTTAGATAAACGGGAACGCACATAGTTTTGCAATTTCAGCATCAGTTCTTCACTAGCGGCATATTGTGCTTTAAGCACTACAAAGGCTTTCACAATTTCGGTACGTTCCGGATCTGGCTTTCCAACCACAGCGGACTCCAACACCTCTTCACACTCCAGCAAGGTACTCTCTACATCAAAAGGTCCAACTCGATAACCCGAAGTCGTAATGACATCATCCGCACGACCAATGAAATCTATTCCACCATGCTCATTCAGTTTTACGGTATCACCCGTTAAATAGTACTGTCCCACAAAGGCTTTACGATTATTGCCGCCATAGCCTTCGAACCACATCAAAGGTGAGGCTGAGCAGTCCATAGCCAAGGTCCCAATGCCGCCTTTTTCGACTTCCTCATACTCTTTATTTAAAACCGCAAAACGATGTCCTGGAATGGCAAAGCCAGCAGAACCGATTTTCTTGTGATGCTCCAGTGCATGATGATTGGCAATCACCATTCCCAGTTCCGTCTGTCCATACTGGTCGTAGATATTCACGTCCATTTCATGATTAAACCACTGAATGACTTCAGGCGTTAATGGCTCACCTGCACTACTGACCACACGTAAACACGAGCTAATCTCAGCATCAAATTTCTCCTTAAAGCCAAAGAACATCCGGAATGCAGTTGGAGAACCAGTCAGGTTATTCACCCGATATTTTTTAATGACTTCAACAGCATTATCTACACTAAAGGCACGTTCATCCAGAATAATGCTATGCCCCAAACTTAATGGACCTGCAATTCCATAATACAGACCATAAGCCCAACCCGGATCTGCCAGATTCCAGAAAGTATCTTCGTCGCGTAAATCTACGGCGTGCAGCATATAGCCTTTAAATGCCAGTAAAGCTTTAAGCGGAACAGGCACTGATTTTGCCAGTCCCGTTGTACCTGAAGTAAACATCATCAGGAAAATGTCACTAAAACGACCTTGAACCGGCTCAAATTCAGTTGGGCATTTCTTGAGTTCTGTCCAGAAATCTGCATCCTGACTGGTACTTTCAGGCGTTTGATGTACGGTTAAAATATCTGGAATATCGAGATTATCTAGTTTTGCACGCTGTTCCTGATTGGTAATAATCAGTCGGGTATGTGCGGTATTAATACGATGCTCGATTGCCTTGCTTTCAAAAGCGGTAAATAAAGGCTGATAAATCGCACCAATACGCCAGGTAGCTAGAATGGTAATTAATAATTCTGGAGTTCGTGGGAGCAAACCAGCGATACAGTCACCTGCTTGTAAACCCAGTGAGGTCATATAATGAGCCAATTGTCCTGAAGCCTCAGCTAATTGTTCAAAAGTCCAATATTGGGTCTTGCCATTTTTACCTTCCCAGATTAACGCAATCCGGTTTTGTCCCAGAAAACGTCCACAGCATTCTGTATAGGCATTGAGTGCATTTGGCGTTCCTGCCAGATGTTGTTGAACCATAGTGTCAAAATCAAATTCACGATACGCTTGTTCTAGTGTCTTCATCACGACAACCTCTATTCCGTTTATAAACAGACTTTATGTCTGTGTCCGTTGTATTTGTTGTTCTGTCTACCGCCTGCGAATCCCATTGCAATGCCGGTTTTATATAACATGCCCTATTGCTAGGACATGTTAGATGTCACTCTGCTGAGTCACTTTTCGCTTTATCAATAATTGACCATGTTTTATAGACCATCACAATTTCCATATCCCTCAAATGAGCTGCAGGATTTGAACAGTCGGCTATTTTATGACTTTTAAACTTTGCTCACTTCCCGGGCAATGACCAGACGCTGAATATCAGACGCACCTTCATAAATCTGGCTCACTCTGACATCACGGTAAATACGTTCAACCGGGAAATCAGAGACATAGCCATAACCGCCATGAATCTGAATCGCATCCGAGCAGACTCGCTCTGCTATAGTCGAAGCAAACAGTTTAGCCATGGACGCTTCTTTTAAGCATGGTAATCCTGCATCTTTAAGCGTTGCTGCATGTAAGACCAGTTGTCTTGCTGCCTCAATCTGGGTAGCCATATCTGCGAGACGGAACGCCACTGCCTGATGCTGTACCAGCTCTACACCAAAGGATTTACGTTCATTGGCATATTCAACGGCAGCATCCAGCGCAGCTCGTGCCATACCTACGGATTGTGCCGCAATCCCGATCCGGCCAGATTCCAGATTAGACAAGGCAATCTTGTAGCCTTCACCTTCTTTTCCGAGCAGGTTCTCAGCCGGAATCCGGCACTGATCAAAAATGATGGTCGCGGTATCGGAACAATGCTGCCCCATTTTTTCTTCCAGATTCGAGACGATATATCCCGGACTATCGGTAGGTACCAAGAAGCATGAGATTCCTTTCTTGCCCGCAGATTTATCTGTCACTGCAAATACCAGTGCAATCTGGGCATGCTTACCGGTAGTAATAAACTGCTTGGTGCCATTTAATACCCATTCATCGCCATCACGTTCTGCCTTACATTCCAGTGCGCTGGCATCGGAACCGGCTTGAGGTTCCGTCAGGCAGAAACACCCCAACCATTCACCGGTCGCCAGTTTGGTCAGGTATTTCTGCTTTTGTTCCTCGGTACCATAACGCTGGGTAATCCCGCAAGGTAATGAATTCTGCACACTGACAATGGTCGAGATGGCTCCATCTCCAGCCGCGATTTCCTCAAGAGCCAGTACCAGCGACACATAGTCCAGACCTGCTCCACCCCATTGTTCAGACACGGTCATACCGAGTGCACCGAGTTCACCGAGTTCTTTCAATTCCTGTGCTGGAAATTGAGCCGTTTTATCCCTTAAACCAGCAGTGGGTTTCAGTTTTTGCTGCGAATAGTTTCGCATCATTTCCTGAATCATTTTCTGTTCGTCATTTAAAAGCACTGCGTATATCCCTTACTTATCTTTTAATTTTCCATATAGAGTGAATAAACCTATCTACTCTGACTTTTGTATTTTGCTTCGTTGGCTCGAACTTATTTTGGAGCCATACGGATGGCGCCATCCAGACGAATCACTTCACCGTTCAGATAGCTATTTTCGAAGATATGACCTACTAACTGGGCAAACTCCTGAGGTTTGGCCAGACGTGGTGGAAATGGAACCATCTGCCCCAGAGCATCCTGTACATTTTGCGGCATGCCTTTCAGCATTGGGGTTTCCATAATGCCGGGGGCAATGGTCATGACACGAATCGCTTCACGTGCCAGCTCACGCGCGAGTGGCAGCGTCATCGCAACGACTGCACCTTTAGACGCAGAATAAGCTGTCTGACCAATCTGACCATCAAAGGCTGCAACTGAAGCCGTATTCACGATTACACCGCGCTCCTCTTCATCGGTTTGCAGCTCATACTTCGCGATTAAAGCCGCTGCAAAACGAAGCATATTGAATGTGCCACTTACATTGATATTCAACACTTTCTGGAACATCGCCAGTTCATGGATTCCATTGCGGCCCAGTACCTTGGCAGAAGGTGCAATACCAGCACAGTTCACCAAGCCATTGAGTTGGCCATACTGATTTTCAACATGATTAAAGAAAGCTTCAACCGCCTGCTCATCCGTTACATCCAATTGTACAAATTCAGCCTGCTCACCCAGTTGCTGTTGTAAGGCATTGCCCTGCTCCTGGTTCATATCCACCAGAATCACTTTTGCACCCTGTTCTACCAGATGAGTCGCTGTGGCTGCACCCAGACCTGATGCACCACCAGTTACCACAATCACTTTTCCCTGAATTTTCATGTTAATGTCCTGTTCCTATTTTTATGACAAGCTACGACTTAATAGGCAGAGTAAACAGAGATTTTATTCTGTACAATTTCCAAATATTGCATCTTCACTGATGGATTTGGACAATAAAGAAGGGATATCTGACTGGCTATGCAATTACCAGCCTTGGAATATAGTAAGGGAACCATCTCGATTGATCTGGTTCATGAAGCACTGCTGAATGCCAAAGCACAGCATTATGATATTGCTGCGATTTTAACTAAGGCTGCCATTCCATTAGAGATTCTTCATTCCGCTAAAGCACGGGTGTCAGTGGCGCAGTATGCCGCGCTATGGACTGCACTTGCCGATAGCATGAATGACGAATTTTTTGGCATGGACAGCCATCCAATGCGCCGTGGCAGTTTCAAACTCTTGTCAAAAATGCTGTTACAGACCGATACGCTGGAAAAAGCTCTGCAGCAAATCCTGCAATTTTTTAATCTGATTCTGGATGATCTGCACAGCACACTGATGGTCGAAGAAAACTTTGCCTATATCGTGATCTATGACCAGAACCAGACCAAGCGCATGTTTAGTTATGCAACCTATCTAATGCTGATTCATACCCTACTATGCTGGTTAAGCGGACAGCGGGTTTTACTTAATCAGATTCAACTGAAATGTGCCGCACCACTCGATGATTTTGATTATAAAGTCCGTTTTTGTGAGCAGATTGAATATCAGGCCAGTGAAAACTATATCCAGTTTGATGCAGCCTATTTGCAGCTCCCAGTAAAACAGGATCAAACCTCCTGGTATCAGTTTATTCAACAGACTCCGCATAACCTACTAGTTCGCTTTAAAAATCCTTATGCGCTAAGTGCACAGATCCGCAAACAGCTTTTAAAAGTACCTCCAGCTGAATGGCTTGAACTGAATGAGCTTGCTTTGAAAATGAATATGTCTGAAGCCACCATGCAACGGCGTCTTAAAAATGAAGGTGTGACTTATCAACAGCTCAAAAATGAAATTCGTCGTGATACAGCCATTGAACTATTAACCCGTACGGATCAAAGTTTGCAGGACATCAGTGATCAGCTTAACTTCCAGGAAGTCAGTGCTTTTCATCGTGCCTTTAAAAAATGGACAGGGGTTAGTCCAGGTGCCTATAGACAAAATATTACTAGATAATTTATATTTAATAAGACTTAAAAATGATTAAAATTTAGCATATAAATTTATATTTATATTTT
>NZ_DFDO01000012.1:0-11871 GCF_002367915.1 Acinetobacter sp. UBA3025 | reverse complement strand
CTGCGCCGATAATAATAATGTCAGACATAAAATGCTTACTAATTCTCAGAACATGAATATTTATATGCATGATTTACAATGTTTCTGATGTAAATTATGTAACTAGATTGCATATTTTTGCTATTTTGAGTAAATTTTGTGTAAAAGCCAGAAGATTAATTTTTATGGCAGCTTAACTATTATATGCAGTGGGAAAAAACATGAGTTTGTTTATAAATTTAAAAAAATTAGGGGTTAACACGACTGTTTTAGCAACATCGATTTCTTTAGTTGCATGTGGCGGGGGGGGGAGTGACGGTTACTATAATAATGACAATAATAGTCAACCAAATACAGGAGGAAATAATGGAGGCGGCAATGAATCTACAGATAATACAGCTCAAGTTCCGGAAAGCTTAAATATTAGTTTGCAAGATTCAAGTGGCCAAAATCTTGTTCAGGTTGTAGATAATTCAACTGTACAAATTGCTGTTCAGGTATTAAATGCGGATAAAGGTGGAATTTCTAGCAAAAATGTACGATTAGCGATTAATGATTCAGATAAGTTAGGCGTAACAAGCAAAAGTTCCTTAGTTGCTACAGCTGAAGATGGCATTGCTATTTTTGAGCTTAAAATTCCTTCAATTAATATTGAATCTGGTAAAGTACAATTAACTGCAACTGTAGATGGCACACAAGTTAAACAGGTATATACCCTTAATATTAAAAAATCTAGTGTAATTGTTAGTGATTATACTCTAGATGTGCCACAAGGCCTTACGATTGATTTACCAAATGGGGCAGTTGAATTTTTTGTCCAAGTGACTGATCCAAAAGGTGGTTCTAAGTCAGGACAAACCGTTGAATTGTCTTTACCTGCTGAGTTACAAGGATTGTTTGTAATTAGCAACGGATCATCTGTACAGACAGGTAGTGAAGGTAAAGCAAATTTTAAACTTGTAGCAAATAAAAATTTAACTGCGGCACAAATTCAACAGCTTGTAGATACATCTAAAACACTAAACTTTAAACTCATTGATGAGCATCGTGCAGAAAAGCAAGCAACTACGTCTCTAACATTTAAAGATATTGCAACAATTGTCGATAAACTTGAAATTATTAAGCCTGATGCACCGATTGCTGCAAAAAATGGCGAAGCACGTATTCGTGTATATGCCAAAAATTCCAATAAACAAGATTTAGCAGGTAAAAAAGTTCGCCTGGAGACCAATCAATCTGGTCGTGGTGTGACCTTGGATAAAACTGAAGCCATTACAAATGCACAAGGTTATGCGGAATTTATCCTAAAAAGTAATTCTGATACACCACTTGCTTTGAAGGATGAAGGGATTGAACTTAAAGCAACTTTCCTAGAGAACCCTGAGAAATTCGCGACCATTACTGTTGATGTTATTACTGCAGATGATAGTGCAACCGATCAAGAAGCTATTCAACGTCTAGAAATCGCTTCATCTTATAAAATCAATGCAATGTCTGACAGTGTTGAAATTAAGGTAAAAGCGATTGCGAACAATGGACATGCTGCGAAAAAAGGTAAAATCAAACTTACCTTGAATAGCGAAGCTGTAGCGAATGCTGTTAAGTTAGAAGGCAGTAGTGATGGTGTTAACTTTGATTTAAATGAAAGTCAGTCTGTCGGTGCAGAGGGTTATGTCACTTTCAGAATTAAAACACCAGCATCGCAAACAGTAGCAGCTGTAGAAGCATTAAAGGCTTCAGGGATCACAGCGACGTTTACAACAGATAACGGTATTAGCAACAATATTAAAATTGTTGTTGAAGATAAGGCTGTTGCAACTGAAGCAGTTAAGTATCTCTTAATTGACCCAATTAATGAAAACTTTGATCCTACCAAGAACCAAGACATTACAATTAAAGTAAAAGCAATTGGTGAAAAAGGTGGCCCTCTTAAAAATGAAAAAGTATCAATTAAATCTTTACTTTCAGATGATCAGCTGAATAAGTTGAGTCTAAGTTTAAGTACAGCTGCTGAAGTTTTAACAGATGCAGATGGTTATGCAACGTTTGTTTATAAGTATCAATATAATAAATCTGCAGAACAGCAGGCGTTGGCTAAGCAAGGGATTACTTTTACATCCACGGCATTATCTAATCAAAAGACTCAAACGATTAAAGTTAACTTCAATACAAAGAGTGTCAGTGACAAAGTCAGCCTTGATTACTTTACTTTAGATACTGATGGCTTAGCTCAAATCGCACTTAATCAACAAACTGAAATTATAGTACGTACGCAAGCCTTTGGTATTGATGGTGCAGTTCTTGCAAATCAAGAATTAGCTATTGGTATTGATGAAACTGCGATTTCAAATGGTGTTTCATATGCCACAGCAACTAAGCTTGTATCGGATGCACAAGGTAAAGTTGAATTTAAATTAAAAGTTGCAGCACGTAATTTAACTGAATTAAATACCTTAATTGAAAAAGGCCTAACTGTTGCAGTAGTGTCTTATCGTAATGATGGTTCTAAGCATTCAGTTACTCGTAAAATTGACTTAGTTTCAAACTCGATTATTGACACTGGAACGAGTCAAGTGGATTACCTCATGGTAGATCCAATCTTAACCCGTTTTGACTATACGCAAAATCAAGAAATTACCGTTCGTGTAAAAGCATTAGATGTCAATGGAAGCCCATTAGCAAAAGAAAAAATTCAATTAAAATCTGCCCTAACTAATCAGCAGATGCAGCAGTTAGGCTTAAGTTTTACGACCCAAGCAGAACAAATTACTGATGCATTAGGTTATGCAACGTTTAAACTTAGTTACCAATATAACGAAACGCCTGAACAAGAAGAGCTTGCGAAAAAAGGTCTTACTTTCTATGCTTTGGCAAATGGTAAGGTCAGCAATATTCGCATTAACTTTAAGGCTCCGAGCGATAGTATCGACTTAAGTTTCTTTACTGTCGATACAGATGGACAAGCCTTAATTTCGACCACTACAGATACACCGATTAAGATCCGTGTCAAGGCAATGGGTACAGATGGTAAGGTTTTAGCTAACCAACGTATTAGTATTGGTATTGATAATACTGCAGTTTCAAATGGCGTAACGTATGCAACCTCTAACAACCTAGTTACAGATGCATTAGGTAATGCTGAGTTCGTTTTAAATGCGAAACCAAAGAATAAAGATGAACTAAATGCATTACTTGCGAGTGGTGTAACAGTCGCTGTTAAAGCAACTGCAAAAGATGGTTCTGAATATACAACGCTAAGAACGATTAAGCTTGTTGAGCAAGAGCAAACATCGCAAGTATCTTCACTATTAATCGATCCGTTACAAGCAGCATATGACTATACAAAAGACCAAACAATTCAAGTACGCGTGAAAGCGATTGGTCAAGCTGGTCAGTCTTTACGCAATGAAAAAGTGAGCTTAACGACAGCCCTTAGTGCACAAGAGTTAGCTGATCTGAATTTAAGTCTTGTTGGCGATGCGACGAAACTGACTGATGATTATGGTTACGTGACATTCACATTTGACTATAAATACAATGCACAGTCTCCTGCACAAAAGAAACTGCTAAATGGTTTTGAAATTACAGCAACTGCTAATGGAAAGACGAATAATACGATTATTAACTTTAAAGCACCTGCAAATGAACAAGAAATCAATCTTGATTATTTAGTGGTATCTACAGGTGGTCGTGCAGTTATCTCAACCGATCAACCAACAGAAGTGATGATTACAGCAACTGCATTGGCAACAAATGGTCAGACATTAAAAGACCAGACTGTGAAAATTGAATTGAATGAAACAGAAACCAATAGTGGTATTTCATTTAATTCTGCGACAGAAGTTGTGACCGATGCACAAGGACAAGCCACATTTAAAGTCAACATTGCACCAGAAAATGCATCTGAATTAGAGGCATTGCTTGCATCTGGTTTGAATGTTCGTTTATCTGCACAGCGTGTAGATGGTTCTGCATACAAAGTATCAAGAAAAGTTGAACTTTATAAGTCAGAAGCAGAAGCACCAAGTGAAGTTGATTATCTGATCATTGATCCTATTAGTGTTTATGATTACAGTAAAAATCATACCATTGCGGTACGAGTGAAGGCGATTGGTGAAGATGGTAGCGCATTACGTAATGAAAAAATCACATTGCGTCCTGAAAACATCTCAAGTGCAGAATTAGCAAAACTTAATTTGAGTTTAAATGGTGCTGCTGAGCAATATACCGATGATCAAGGCTATGCTGTCTTCGAATTTAGCTATAACTACGATGCACAATCTACAGAGCAAAAACCTCTTGCATTGAAAGGTGTAGCATTATTGGCGACTGCAAATGGTAAAGAGCAACGCACGGTTATTAACTTTGCGGAAACTCAAACTAATACGCTTGATTATCTTGTCATTGATATGATTGGTAAAGCTGTCATTGATACGGATGTAGAAACTAAAGTTGCGTTATCAGTGCTTGCAAAAAGTACTGATGGTTCAGTTTTGGCAAATCAAAATGTTCAGATTGAATTAACCAATGAAAATGGTATTAATCTTCTTACAGCTTCGTCAGTGGCAACTGATGCAGAAGGTTATGCAAAATTTGAATTCAGTGTGCATCCAAAGAACAAACAGGAATTAGAAGCATTATTGGCAAATGGCGTAACAGTGAAAGTCTTATCTGCAGTTGCTGATGGATCTATTCGTCAAGCTCAACGTAAAGTTGAATTAGTACAAGCTGAAGAGCAAGTTGAATCTAAAGTTGAGACTTTAGTTATTGATCCAATCTTAAACTCATTTGACTATACTCAAGAGCATACGATTCAAGTACGCGTTAAAGCATTAGATGCTGCTGGCAGTACGCTGAAAAATGAAAAAGTTGCAATCACAACTGATATTCAAGCGAAATTAGCACAACTGAACTTTAGTTTAAATGGAGCAGCTGAACAGTTTACTGGTGATGACGGCTATGCGACATTTGTATTTGAATATAAATATGCAGACTCTACAGTACAGCGTGAGATCTTAAATGGTGTAACTGTTACCGCAACTGCAAATGGAAAAACACAAACAACAAAATTGAACTTTAGAGAGTCTTTAACTTCAGAAGCTTTAGATTATATTTCTATTGATACAAATGGTTATGCTGCGATCGAAGAAAACATACAAACTGATATTACAGTTAAGGTACGTGCAATCAATGTGGGTGGTACAGCACTTGCTAATCAAGATGTAACGATCAGCTATAATGAACAGGCACATAATAATGGTGTTTATTTACTTGATCCAACAGGAGCGAATGTTGGTGCACAGACCTTTACGCAAAAAACCGATGCTGATGGTTATGTGACCTTTACCTTTAAAGCATTGCCACGTAATAAAGCGGAAGTGCAAAAGCTGATTGATGATGTGACTGGTGATTTACAGGTTACATTAACAGCTAAACGTGCTGATGGTTCGAATTATGAAGCTTCTCGTCGTATTGATTTAAGAGCTCCTGATGTTGAATCTACACCTGCAGAGGTTTTAATTGATCCAATTCTGCAAGCATTTGATTATTCAAAAGATCAAAAAATTATTGTACCAGTAAAAGCGTTATCTGCTGATAAGGGTGCTTTACAGGGTGCAAAAGTTACGATTGATACACCGGATTTAACCCTAGAGCAGTTAAAAACAGCACAGTTAACTTTAACAGGTGAAGCAACTAAGCTTACTGATGCCAATGGTTACGCTTATTTTGAGTTTGAATATAAAGTTGCAGGTACTCAAGAGCAGATTAAGTTGGTAAGTCCAGGTGTTCGTATCACGGCGACAACCAGCAATGGTAAAGCTGCTGTTCAAACCTTGAACTTTAAATCACCAAATGTCGGGCAGATTCTAGATTACTTTACCTTAGATGCATCTGATTATATTGTTACATTGGGTGTGAATACACCTAAGACGATTCAGGTGACAATTAATGCGAAAGATACACAAGGTAAGGCTTTTGCAAACCAAGTCGTTTCACTTGGGTTAAATGAAGCTGCTTTAAGAAATGGTGTAAGTTTTGTTTCACCATCTCAAGTCATGACAGACAGTAATGGTCTTGCAACATTTGAAGTGACCATCAATCCTCAAAATGAAGCGGAAGTTGAAAACCTAGCTGCAAATGATCTTGAATTTACAGCAACTGCGCGACGTGCTGATGGTTCTGATTATACTTTGGTTCGTAAAATTGAATTAGATAAAGCTGCTGTGGTTTTACCAGATTTAGCGAATCTTATTTTTACTGCAGTAGATGGTAAGCCACTAGATACGATATCTGTTCTCGGTGGTGAAGCACGAATCAAAATTACAGCAGTTGATAAAGATGGTAAAGCGATTCCAAATACACCAATTGCGGTTGCTCTTTCTAAGCTAACCTCTAGTCGTGTTTCATTAAGTAATATACCAACACAAACTAACAGTAATGGTGAAGCCGAGTTTACGGTAACGGTATCTGAGGGCGTGTATGATGCTAGTTTGATCAAAAATGGTATTGTCTTTGCCGTAGTTGGTACGAACTTAAATAATGGCGATCGTTTACAGCAAACAAGTGTAATTAGTATCACCGCTCCAGCAAATGCTTTAAATCCGCGTTTAACATCAGATGTAAAAACAGTGACAGCTGGGCAAACAGTTAAAGTGTATGCAGCTGTTAAAGATGAAATGGGGATTAATACTGCAGCTGGTACACCAATGCGATTGAATCTGAATCCAGAAGCGATAGCTGCAGGTATTAAGCTGAGTGCTGACGGAGTGGTAATACAAGGAAATGGTTCAGTGCCAATTGACTTAATTATTCCACAAGGTATTACATCTGCTGCTTTAGAATCTATTGTAGTAACAGGAACTATCCGTGATCCACGCGGTAATGAAATTCAGACGAAGCTAAATTTTGTTGTTCAAGATATTAGTAATCCTTATCACTTAACTATTGATAGTAGTCGTGTGTCATTAAGTTCAGCAGGTGATAGTGCATTTGTAACAGTTAAACTTCTTGATGCGAATCAAGGTGGGGTTGCCAATGAAACTGTAACTTTAGCGATTAATGACCCACGTAATGCTACGAGTATTAATGGTTCTTCACAAATTACAACAAATGAATTTGGTGAAGCTGTATTTGAAGTATCAATGAAATCATTACAGGGAATATTATCAACTCCTGCTCTACCAATTGAATTAACAGCAACACATACCACTGTAACAGGTGCTATAGTAACTCAACCTGGTAGTATTCAAGTCCATTCACCAACAGTTCTAGCACCAACATTAGATTTAAAAATCAAGTCATCTAAAGATAAATTGAATCTAAGAGGCGATAGTGTTGAAGTGTCTGTATTAGTAGTAGACTTAGAAGGATCAAGTCAAACTGGAAAAGCAGTAACTTTAACAATCCCAGCATACAGTCAAAATGGTGCTTATATTCGTGGTGCATCAACTGTAGAAAGTGATGAGAATGGTTGGGCAAAATTTACAATTGTTATTGATGAAAGCTTGCGTGATCGAAACTATGACTTTGCTACTGCTGACCTACGTGTAGAGGCTATTGTTAAGGATGAACAAAATACAGAACGACGTGTACCTCATCGTATTGATGTTGTAAATTCAGAAGTGCCAGTTACTGTTGGTTCTATTGCTGTTAACTTTAATCCAACAGAGATTACATCAACAGCTAATGGGGTTTATTATCAAAAAGAAGGTTCTGTTCAATTAGTTGATGTTGATGGTAAACCTGTTGCAAATCAGGATGTTGTTCTGGATGTTCGTCCAACTTCTTATGTCATCGGTGAATGGGAGTTTGGTATTCAAAAAGATCCATGGAAAGTCGTGACTAAACCTGTTTTAGATGCAAATGGTAATCCTGAATATAATTCAGATGGAACACCAAAGACAAAAGAGGTGAAAGAATTAGATGCAGTTTATCCATTCACAAGTTTAAAAGCTTGGATTAAGCCAGGTGACTATTACTACCCATTGCTGAATTTTACACCGTCACAGACATTAATGCAGAACTTGGTGACTACATGTCCAATTAATGCGAGTTCTTCTACTTGGACAGCGAATGGTCAGGCATTACGTGTGGTTCGTTTCTTAGGTGGTACAGCAAATAATAGTACGGCACATCCATATACTGCGACTTATCGTACAGATAGTACAGGTAAATTTGACTTCATTATTGAATATCCAAAAGCTAATGCACAATGGGTATCTGTAGAGATTGGTGCGAAAACAACACTTGCACAGACACCAACGAGAGGCTATACAATATTAACATTACCAAGTTTAGCTAGTGATTATGCGGCTGATGGAAGTTATGCCCCTAACCGTGTAAGTCCATATACGACTTGTACTAACTAATTTGATAAAAAAACAGCGCTTCGGCGCTGTTTTTTTTGAGAGCTTCTTTTTAAAAGTTACATAGAAGTTCCCACACTGACACCCACAGTAGGCTTAAAATTCATGGAACTACAACCTGTCAATGCAAGACTGCAACATATAACCAGTAAGAATTTATTCATAGGTCGATCTCTGAAATTAAAAGGAGATGTTGACTAAAAGTACATCTCCCCCAAATATCTTAATCATCCAGCAGATCCATCTGTTTCGCCAGTTGATATAAGTTATTAGAGCGATTTCCTGTACGGCAGAACATCAAGATCGGCTTTGGTAATTCGTTATAATGGTTAGCAAAGGTGCGCACATCAAGCTCGGTAATCTGGCCGGCAACTACTGGCTGGAAGACATAATCCAGACCTGCACTACGAGCAGCTTCCTCAATTTGTACGCTGGTTGGCTGTTCAGGGCCACCTTCCATATCCGGACGGTTATTGATAATTGATTTAAAACCTTTTTCAACTACTTGAGAGATATGTTCAGGACCAATTTGGCCAGCAAAGCCTACATTTTCGCTCATGATGTCACTCCATTATGTCATTTATCTTGATATGCTTTATGATAGCATTAAGCTGAAAACATGATGGCCTAGTTCTGAAAAATTTATAAACGATTACAACTATAAAATAACGCAATGGAGCGCGTATGTACGCCTATACAGTCGAACCACTGTATGTCAAAAGCGGTCAGGAAGTGATTGCTGCGGATTTCTATCGTCCTCAACAGATTGACAAACCAGCTGTGATCCTGATGGCTCACGGCCTGGCTGCTTTACGTCATTTTAAACTGGTGCAATATGCCCAACGTTTTGCTAGTGCAGGTTATGCAGTAGTTCTGTTTGATTATCGCTATTGGGGAGGCAGTACCGGGCGTCCGCGTGAATCGGTTTCAATCAGTGCTCAGCTTGAAGACTGGCGTACAATGATCCAGCATTTGCAGGCACGTAAATCTATTGATACTAAACGGATTGTGTTATGGGGAACAGCATTGAGTGGCGGGCATGTACTGACATTGGCCGCAGAACTAAAAAATATTCAGGCGGTAATGGTACAGGTACCCTTTGTTGATGGTGCAGAAAGTGCCAAACTTTATCCTTTGCAGCAATTGCCTAAAGCCCTGAAGATTTCCAGTCAGGATTATATGGGGGCAAAGGTAGGAATGGCGCCCAAGACCTTGCCGGTGGTTGATCGTCATGAACTCTGTTTTATGCCGACACAAGACAGTTATGAAGGATATCTATCCATTGTGAATCCAGATTATTACTGGAGTGGTCATATCCCAGCCCGGGTATTCTTTAAATTGATGCGATATCGTCCTATTCAGGAAGTCCGCAAAATCACTATTCCTGTTCTGTTTATCGCAGCACAACAAGACAGCCTGATTCCCATTGAAGCCAGTCGGGAAACCGCAACCAATATTGCACCATTTGTACAATATCATGAGTGGAATATGCGGCATTTTGATATTTATCATGGTGAATGGTTTGAAAAAGCAGTCTCGACCCAATTAGAATTCTTACATCAACATATTGGAGTGCGCTAGATGATCATTGTATGCCCGAATTGCCAGGCTAAAAATCGTGTGCCTGAAGAAAAATTAACGGCCGATCCAGCATGTGGTCAGTGTCATCAAGCTTTAGTTCCACTGGCGCCGATTGAGCTAAATGAACAGAACTTTAGTCAGTTTGTCACCCATAGTGATCTTCCCATCCTGATTGATCTATGGGCAGACTGGTGTGGTCCATGTAAAATGATGGCACCGCATTTTGCTGCTGTAGCAAAAGAAAATCCACAAGTGGTATTTGCTAAAATTGATACCGAAGCCAATCCGCGATTAAGCTCAGCATTTAATGTACGTAGTATTCCGACGCTGGTTTTGATGAATAAAACCAATGAAATTGCTAGAATAAGCGGTGCATTACGTTCAAGCGAACTACAAAAGTGGCTTGATCAGCAGTTAAATAATGCTCAATCCTAATTTAAAAAGCCTGGAGTTCAAGTGACAGATTCTCATATTAAACCAGAGGGAGTACTTTCCCTGCAGACGATTGCAATGCCTGCGGATACCAATTGGAGTGGGGATGTATTTGGTGGCTGGATTGTTTCACAAATGGACTTGGCGGGAGCAATTCATGCAGAGCGCTTTAGTAAAGGACGCTGTGCAACGATTTCGATTAACCAGATGACCTTCCTGGTTCCTGTGAAAGTCGGCGATGTCATTAGCTGCTATACCAAAATTCTAAAAGTTGGTAATACCTCAATCCAGATGCAAATCGAAGTATGGGACAGTCATGATAACTCACGTGCACCTGTACGCGTGACTGAAGGGGTATTTACCTTTGTCGCAGTGGATGTCAAAGGCAATAAACGTCCAATTCCGGATGAAGCAAAACAGAAATTTGCAGAATCTCAGCAGAACTCATAATTCATTAAATAAAAAATCCCAGATATATGATCTGGGATTTTTTATGTCTGTATTGAAATTAGCCTGGCTTCAACTGGTTCTTGGCAATCCAGGCCCAGAGCATCTCGCATTGAATCGGTGCTTCACCAGATTCATCAGTTACGATTACTTGTACTAGCGTTTCACCTTTTTCTGAACTTTGCATCAATTGCTGCTGTTCAGGAGTTAAAGTAGCCACTGCAGTCATGGCGCCTTTGGTTGGACGCTTAAAGTCCACTTTTAGGCTTTTAATCAAAACCACTGCACTGTCAGGTACATTCATCGCAGTCACAAAGCCGGTTGCTGTTTCTGCCAGCAGTGCCATAGCACAGGCATGAATCTGACCGATATGGTTCTGAATGGCCTTATGATTGGCCATACTCACCACAACTTTGGCTGCACTGATTTCCTGATAGCGAATCTTGGCAGAGCCAACCATTGGAACCACTCGGCCAAAGGTCTTACTCAATAAAGCAGTACGTATACCTTGTGGTAATCTTGATGTCGCTTTGACCAGTTTGGTCAGTCGGTTGCTCTTTGCCATAATTCCATCTACAGACGTTGCTGCCTTAGTCTTTAAAGTTGTTGAACTGTAAAGGCAGACCGAATTGTTGTTCTTTCAGGAATGCCATCACTTGTTGCAAGGTATCGCGTTTTTTATCAGTCACACGAATCTTGTCGCCCTGAATAGAAGATTGCACTTTAATACCGCTTTCTTTAATGGCCTTATTAATTTTTTTTGCTGTATCTGAGTCAAGGCCATCTTTAAGCTTGATCACTTGAACTACATTTTTGCCTGAAGCGGTCATTTTTTGTGGATCTAGTGCCTGAATATCCACTTTACGCTTGAAGAAATGGTTTTCCAGCATGGTATACACTTGCTCACATTGGAAATCACTTTCTGTGCTAATTTTGATTTCCTTGTTTTTTTCATTCAGTTCAATGGAAACATCCTGTCCACGGAAATCGAAGCGGGTTGCAATCTCTTTTTGGGTATTTTGAACTGCATGATTTACTTCAAAAATTTCTAATTCAGAAACAATAT
>NZ_DFDO01000273.1:0-10991 GCF_002367915.1 Acinetobacter sp. UBA3025 | reverse complement strand
AGACTTGCCTGAAGTCACGATTAAACCCTGAATGTCAGCAGCGGAAACTGCGTCAATCGCAGCCTTGAAATCTTCAATCGTTGCACGGTTGAATTTGTTAACCGACTCACCTTGTAAGTCAAAGCGGAATTCTGCAATTCCGTCCTCAAGCATTTGGACGGTAATGGCATTGCCAGCGTGGATCATGCCCTGATCTCCTTTATTTTGGAGGACTTCTAAGTTGATGTTGTGAAGCAAGCGCGCATTTCCCGCGCACTTTTTTACTTCGCTAATCTTACGATAACTATATCCAAAAAGAACAACACAAGTTGTATCAAGCCGTGACGCAAGGGTCATCAATTTTCATCGCTCAATCAAGGTGTTGTCATGTCCGGAATACAGTGAACCGTTATCGCAGTGTAATGAAGTTATTGTTTCAATTTCACTTTTTTATTGCTGTCGCGCTGTTTTTATAACGTAAATTGACCAGATAGGGAATGTTTGCTGTGTGGTGTTTTGGTCAAAATAGTCAATTGAGATTCAAATCATTCGATACGGATGTAAGAAAATGTATGCAACGCTGTGTTCTACAAGCGGGTAGGGAGAGCGAAATCAGCTTTGTTATAATGCGGCGCAGATGTGACTTTTTTATTTTTCCCCGTTCTTTTTTGGGGCTAGGATTTTTTGGGTATTGATATGCTTAAGTGGATTATTTTGGCCATCTTTGTCATTTCAGCGTTATATATTCAGCGACGTGGCACAGTTCGGCATTCTTTTTATCGCCAGTTTTTTGACCATTCGACCCTGTTTGCACCGATCAATTTTCTGATGTACGCCTTTTCACGCGTACCGAATCAGCCTTATATCGATACGCAGCATTTTAAAGACCTAAAAGTGCTGGATGAAAACTGGGAAATGATTCGTGACGAAGCACAGGCACTCTATCAGAAAGGCAGGATCAAGGCTTCGAGCAAATATGATGACCTGGGGTTTAACTCATTTTTTAAGACTGGCTGGAAACGCTTCTATTTAAAATGGTATGACTCGGCGCATCCCTCTGCAGCAGAACTCTGCCCAAAAACTACCGCCTTGCTCAAAACTTTGCCTACCATTAAAGCGGCCATGTTTACCGAGCTGGCACCCGATAGCCGTTTGGTCCGTCATCGTGACCCTTATGCCGGTTCATTGCGTTATCACTTGGGCTTAATGACCCCGAATGATGACCGCTGCTTTATCGATGTCGATGGTCAGCGTTATTCCTGGCGCGACGGCGAGAGCGTGGTATTTGATGAAACCTATATTCATTATGCCGAAAACAAGACTGACCAGAACCGGATCATTTTCTTTGCTGATGTCGAGCGACCTTTAAAAACCCGCTGGATGGAACGCTTCAATCACTGGTTTGGTAAAAAAGTGATGACAGCAGCCAGTTCACCGAATGAGGTTGGGGATCAGACTGGTGGCTTAAACAAAGTCTTTGGTTATGTCTATCAACTCCGGGTAAAAGCCAAAGCTTTAAAAGCACAGAACCGCCAGCTGTACTATTTCCTGAAATGGTTCCTGATGCTGTGTATTTTCTTCCTGATCTTTATTCGTCCTTATCTGTTTGCCTAAGCTGCAACATAAAAAATAAAGCGCCCACATGGGCGTTTTTTATTACTTGCAGAGATTCACCACATCATTCTGATTTTGTGTAAGATAAAACAAAATAGGGGGAAGATGATGCGTGTATTTCGTTCCAAAAAAGACTGGTGGCTGCTGGCATTTTTGATCTGTATGAGCGGTTTGTTATTGCAATTATTACTGACCATGCAGGCCAAAGGGACGATGGCTCAATATCCGGTGCATACCGCAGTCTATATACTTACAATCCTCTTGGTCTGGTGGCCGGTTTGGAGCACCCGTTATATCGTGCAGGAAGGGCAATTGACCATTCAAAGCCTATGGCTGAGCTGGCAAATTCCACTTAGTTCGATTCAAAATATCCAGCCTACAGATCATTCAGAAATTGCACCTGCTTTGTCTTTCAAGCGTTTAAAAATTAGCTATACGCTGGCAGATCAACAAAAATATGTCCTGATTTCACCTAAAGACCCGGATGCATTGATTCAGGCGATTCAAGCACATCAAACAGTTTAATTGGAATCGGAGGCTTGAGGCTGAACTAGCAATTGACCATTAATGCAGTCCAGATGGAGTTGCAGTTGTTCTGGATGGTTCAGGAAATAAATCGCTAAGATCGGTTCCAGTTCAGTCCGTATTTTTCGGCCCAGATGACGGGCGCCATAACGGATGTCATGACCCTGATAAAAATGGGCCTTGGCTGCATCAGTGAGGTGAATCTGTCGTTTCTGATGTTGCAGACGTTGATTTAATTTATCCAGCTCAATCTCAACCAGTCGTGGCAGGGCATCATTTTGGATAGCCTGATAGTGCAAGGTACGGTCAATCCGGTTTAAAAATTCAGGATCGAACTTGCGCTGCATGACTTTTTCAATAATCTGCTGGGTCGGTACTTTTTTTAGACATAGTTGCTGCATTTTTTGCGGCAGATAGCTGAGCTTTTCCAGATATTGTTGCGCGGCTTGTGCACCGACATTACTGGTCATAAAAATCATGCAATTACGAAAATCGATGATTTTGGTACCAGCAGTCAACGTCAGTCGACCAGTATCCAGTACATTCATCAGACCACGAATCACTTCAGTACTGGCTTTTTCCAGTTCATCAAACAGCATGATGCCGGGACGGGTATGGCTTCCGGCAATAGCGGTTTCATCAAACAGGCTATGGCCTTCTTTAGAGCCCACATAACCCGGAGGCACGCCAGTCAGGGCAGCTGCATAATGTTCCTGCGCCAAAGTATTCATATCAATCCGGCAGAAAGCATCAGGACGGCCATAAATTGCTTCGGCAATCAGACGCACGGTCTCGGTTTTGCCGACACCGGTCGGACCAAGCATTAAGGTAACCGAAAGCGGACGTTCAGGACTGGAAAAGTCAGCCTTGACCACATGCAGCATTTTTTCAATTTCATTTAAGGCGGCATCCTGACCGATGATCCGTTCCCGTAGCAACTGCATTACAGACTGAGGTTCAAAATTAAAACGCGGTTTCCCAATCAAACGGTCACGCTCAGACTGGCTATGGCTAGAGGTGGCAGGTTGCACAACATGAATACCGGATTGGGAACTTGTCATCTTGGATCATCTCGATGATTGAACCTGTCGAGCATAGCAAAGTTAGTTCAGGCGACTTATAGCTTTTAGCAATCAGACCATATTGGGTTGCTTATAAATACGGCGCTTTGGGCATAACCTGTTTCACTTTAGATGACAGTTCGGGTGAATTTTGTGTCATCGCTTGAAAATGACACATTAAACATCACATATATCTGCATATTGCAGGTGAAAAATAGGTTTTAGGTGAACGAGAACGCACGCCCTCATATTGAAAAAATCTTGGCCAATATGACCACCTTACCCGGGGTCTACCGGATGTATGGCAAAGATGGCGAACTCTTATATGTGGGAAAAGCCAAGAACCTGAAAAATCGGGTATCTAGTTATTTTGTCAAAACCCTTGATCATCCCAAGACTCAAGCTTTGGTGGCACGGATTTATGACATTCAGACCTTGGTGGTGCGTTCAGAAACTGAAGCTTTATTGCTAGAGCAAAACCTGATCAAGCTGCATCGTCCACCGTATAACATCATGCTGCGTGATGACAAATCCTATGTCTATATTTTTGTCTCTGCAGACAAGCCCTATCCGCGGATTGCCAGCGGTCGTGGCAAGGGCAAACATCAGGTCGGCAAGTTCTTTGGACCTTATCCGAGTGCTTACAATGCCCGCGATACTTTGGTTATTCTGCAAAAATTATTCAATGTACGTTCTTGTGAGAATGGTTTCTTTGCCAATCGTACTCGACCTTGTTTGCAATATCAGATCAAGCGCTGTTCCGGCCCTTGTGTCGGCCTAATTTCACCTGAGGATTATCAGGAAGATGTCAATAATTCGATTCGCTTCCTGCAAGGCGATACCAAAGAGTTGAATCAGGAACTGATTGCCAAGATGGAAGCAGCCGCAGAAAATCTGGAATTTGAAAAGGCGGTATTTTATCGTGACCGGATGGCATTACTGCGTGATGTACAGGCCCAGCAGGCGATTTATAAAGTCAAAGGTGAGGCAGATATTCTGGCGATTGCCTACCAGGCAGGCGTAACTTGTGTGCAGATCATGCATGTGCGTAATGGCAAGATGCTCGGCGGTAAAGGCTATTTTCCGGATATGCTGAGTGACGATCTGGGACAAATGCTCTCGGATTTTATTGCCAACTTCTACTTCCAGGTTGCCGATGAAATTCCTTCTGAACTGATCATAAATATTGAAATGCCAGATCGGAAGGAGCTGGAAGCCGCACTTTCTCAACATTTTGACAAGAAGATTCAGATCAAGTCCAAAGTTCGGGAAACCCGTGCCGAATGGCTGGAACTGGCACAGATGAATGTACAGCATGCCATTCAGGGCAAGCTGGCCAATCACTTTGAGCTGAATGAACGTTTCCATCAGTTAGAGGAGGTCGTAGGACGGCCGGTAGATCGGATTGAGTGTTTCGATATCTCGCATACTATGGGTGAAGATACGGTTGCTTCTTGCGTAGTCTTTGATAGTGGAGGCGCGCACAAACGCGATTATCGCCAGTTTTCTATCAATGATATTCAGGCGGGTGATGACTATGCCGCGATGCGTCAGGCCTTAACCCGTCGTTATAAAAAAGCCATGCTGCCAGATTTGCTGCTGATTGACGGTGGTAAAGGGCAATTGCATATGGCGATGGAAGTCATGCAGGAACTTGGGCTGGATGCCTTTATGGTCGGTGTGTCTAAAGGCGAAGGGCGTAAGCCGGGTCTGGAAACCCTGCATTTTACCGATGGCAGCAAGATCCAGCTTCCAGAAGATCATAAGGCCCTGCATCTGATCCAGCAGGTACGTGATGAAGCTCACCGTTTTGCCATTACCCGCCATCGGGCCAAACGCGATAAAAAACGGGGTTCATCCGTATTGGAAGTGATCCCAGGATTAGGGCCGAAGCGCCGTCGTGATTTATTGACCCATTTTGGCGGGATTCAGGGTGTGCTTAAAGCTTCAGAAAAAGATCTGCAACTGGTACCGGGTCTGGGTTCGGTCATGGCCCGGATGATTTATAAAGTTCTGCATGAGTAATCGTTTTATATCAATTACAAGTGCAAAAATGCACATTGACCTTCGAGTCAAAGGTCATTTCTATTCATAGATTTTTCCAGCAATATATCGGTTCATCAGACAAAGTTGAAGGATCGATATGTCTTTGCAAACACTGTACGCACAAATTGCGCAGCAAGAATGGATTGAAATGCCGCCAGGCTGGGGGCAAGGAAGAACCATGTACGGAGGACTTGCAGCTGCAGTCATGATGCAAAAAGCCGTGGTAATAATCAATGATCCTGCTAAACGTTTGCTGAGTACCAGTGTGACTTTTGTTGGCCCGGTACAGGAAGGCAAAGCACGCCTAACTGCGGAAATTCTGCGTGAAGGCAAATCGGTCACTACCATCGAAGTGCGTCTATGGCAGGATGAGGCTGTTCAGAGCATTCTGATTGCCAGTTTCGGCGTAGCGCGCGATTCTAGCATTCAGGTACATCAGGAAATCCAGGCTCCGGATTATGCTCCTCCTGAAACCCTGTTCCAGATTCCTGCACAGTTCAAGCTTCCAAAGTGTTTTGATCATTTTGAACTCAGATGGGCGGATTTGAATCTGCCGTGCAGTTCAAGTGTACGTCCTGATTTTGAAGGCTGGTGCCGCTTCCACCCCGATCTACATTCTGACCGTGAATTTCAGTTAGCTGACCTGATGGCCATTTTTGACATCTGGCCACCTGGGGTGTTGCCGATGTTTCAGACACTGGCCCCGGCGAGCAGCCTGACCTGGACTGTAACCTATGTGCATCCAGTGCAGCATCAGCTACATGATTGGTTTAAATATAAAGTGATTACCGACCATGCGGCTGACGGTTATTCAACAGAACATGCCTATCTGTGGGATGCAGAAAATCGGCTGATTGCGATGGCCAGACAGACAGTGACGGTGTTTGCCTAGTGACACTTCAAGTCAATTCGTATAAAGTGAAGCGTATTAATGATGGATTAAACCTCGAAAAAAGTGTGCATTTTCATCGTACATGAGGGGAACAATTGGCGGTGTCTATGACTACAGGTCGTATCCTGAATATTCCAAATATCTTGACCTTGGCTCGTATTATCCTGATTCCGGTTTTTTTATTGGTCGCATATTGGCCACCGGCAATGGGATTTAATGAAACCAGTCCTGATGTGACGCGGCATATTATCTTAACGACAATTTTTGTAGTGGCTGCAGTCACTGACTGGTTTGATGGTTATCTGGCGCGTACTCTGAATCAGACCTCTGCTTTTGGTCGTTTTTTGGATCCAGTTGCAGACAAGTTGATGGTCGCTGCTGCGCTTATTGTCTTAGTGCAATGGCAACCTTCGATCTCGATGGCTTTTGCAGCGATTGTGATTATTTCACGGGAAATTACAGTTTCAGCTTTACGTGAATGGATGGCTGAACTCGGTGCGCGTACCAGTGTGGCGGTGTCGACAGTGGGTAAATACAAAACCGCGTTCCAGATGATCGCAATTACGGTTTTCCTGCTGAACTGGCCACCGCTAGAAATGCTGGCTTATGCGTTGCTATATACAGCTGTGGTACTGACCTTATGGTCAATGTTTATTTATCTAAAAGCAGCTTGGCCATATCTGAAACAGCCTTAATCAATAAAAGCTCCTTAAAAGGGGCTTTTTTTTATAGCTAAAAATAGAGAATATAAAAATAACAGGCAAAAAAATACCCAGCCTTTGGGGGAAGAACTGGGATGAAATCGGGGGTATTTCTCAGTTATTATTATAGTTATTCAAAGATATCTCATCTTCTTGCTGGTCATTATAGGGAGCATCTTCCACAAAATCATGTGGTTTCTTGTAGCTGAATGTTGTGTTTTGTGAGAGCAATGTATACAGAATTTACAATTGATTATTTTGATACAAATCTGATTGCTTTTCAGTAAGATAATAGCTGCTTAAATTTAAAAAACACGGTAAGAAAATGACAGGTTTTGAGCCTGTTTTTTAGGTCAATAATTTTCGATTTCATGAAAGTTAAAATAGTTTTTGGAGTGCTTTTAAGAAAAATAGAATATCTATAGAAAAAGAATATTCGAGGAGTCTCTTGCCGGGTATTTAACTCATGATCTGATGAAGAAATACTTTTCAAATTAAAAAGAGAATTCTTTTTATGGATTATTTTTTATAGCATTTGAAGTTATATGTTTCGCTTAATTTACGTAAGAGAAAAGCTTGAGCTTAGATAAAAAAATTTCCATGTAAGGAGTTTTTTTATTCTATGAACTTATAGCTGCTTGTCTTGTGTAAAAAACAAAAAGAGTAGGGCTTTAAACTAAAAGGGGAATCTTTCATAGATTTCCTTTTTGACAAGTAAAATTATGCGCTTGTCTTGCTTAGTTAAAACGCAGTTTAGCTCTTGCAGTATTCATAAAAAAAAGAGCCTTGTCAGGCTCTTTTTTGACATTTGAAACTACGCGCTTCGCTTGTCTTGAGTAATTTTTAGAGCAGTACATAAAAAAGAATCTCCCATAACGGAGATTCTTTTTAAAGCCTACGCGCAGCATAGCTGCTTGTCTTGCGGCGTGGCGGAGCAGTGCTTTTGATATAAGAAAAGCCCCGTTTATGGAGCTTTTCAAATGTTGACCTACGCGCACCTTCGGTGCTTGTCTTGAAGAAAAATAAGGCAGCGCCTTATTTTTCTTCAGGCTTTAGACCTTCAGCTTTTTCCAATGATTCATCATTGTTAAAGAACTTCTCGCGTTGCTCTTCAAGGAACTTTTTCGCATCCGGTTCAAACACGTTTAAACGCTTTTCATTGATCAGCGTGGTCTGGTGTTTCAGCCATTCTTGCCAAGCCTGTTTAGATATCGTATCAAACAGTTCCTGACCCTTTGCACCCGGGAATGGTGCAAAGTCTAAACCTTCCATTTCTTGTTGATACTTACGGCAAAAAACTTGTCGAGACATATCAATACTCCAATTTAAAGCGAAAGCAATTAAGCGTAAAGTTTCTCTAGGCGAGCATGCGCACGTTCGATCGCAGCTTCAACCTGTGCAGGTGCAGTACCACCAATGTGATTACGTGCATTCACAGATGCTTCTAAAGTCAGAGCTTTTTCAAATACATCTGCCTGAATCAGATCAGAGAACTGTTGCAGTTGCTCAAGTGTCAGTTCAGACAGGTCTTTACCTTCCTGTACACCCAGAGCTACCGCTTTACCCACAATTTCGTGTGCATCACGGAATGCTACGCCATTTTTTACCAGATAATCTGCCAGGTCAGTGGCCGTTGAGAAGCCACGAAGTGCTGCTTCACGCATAATTTCGATGTTTGGTACAAGCGCAGGAATCATATCCGCAAATGCCATTAATGAACCACGGACGGTATCGATCGCATCAAATAATGGTTCTTTGTCTTCCTGGTTATCTTTGTTGTAAGCAAGCGGTTGACCTTTCATTAGGGTCAACAAGCTCATCAGATCACCATATACACGGCCAGTTTTACCACGGATCAGTTCAGGTACATCCGGGTTTTTCTTCTGCGGCATAATAGATGAACCAGTACAGAAACGGTCTGGAATATTTACGAACTTGAACTGAGCCGATGTCCATAGGATCATTTCTTCAGACATACGTGACAGGTGCATCATAATTAAAGATGCCGCAGCATTGAATTCAATACCGAAATCACGGTCAGAAACGGCATCTAAAGAGTTTTCAGCAACAGCTTCAAAACCTAGAAGCTCAGCGGTATAAGCACGGTCAATCGGGTAAGTCGTACCTGCTAGAGCAGCAGAACCGAGTGGCATACGGTTAACACGTTTACGGCAGTCAATCAGACGTTCAGAGTCACGTACCAGCATTTCAAACCACGCCATTAAGTGATGACCAAAAGTCACCGGCTGTGCAGTTTGCAGATGGGTAAAACCTGGCATGATGGTATTGGTATTTTTCGCTGCCAGATCCAAGATGCCTTTTTGCAATTTTTTTAGTAATTCCAGGATCGCATCAATTTCATCACGGACATACAGACGGATATCTGTGGCAACCTGGTCATTACGGCTACGGCCCGTATGCAATTTTTTACCGGTGATGCCGATACGCTGAGTCAGGCGCGACTCAATGTTCATATGCACATCTTCAAGGTCAATGCGCCATTCAAAGTTACCTGCTTCAATATCTGCTTTAATGGCAGTCAGACCTTCGATAATGTCATCACGTTCCTGTTCGGTCAGTACGCCAACTTTTGCCAGCATGGTTGCATGTGCAATCGAGCCTGCAATGTCTTGTTTATAAAAACGTTGGTCAAATTGAACAGATGCTGTAAATTCAGCAACAAAAGCATCAGTCGCTTCAGAGAAACGACCGCCCCACATACCCGAAGTCTGGGCTTGTGATGGATTTGAGGAATTAGAAGATGTGGTCATGTCGGCTCAATCAGATTAAAAGCAGTAGAACGAAAAAGAGTATAACAAATTCAAAGCCCGTTGCCGAAGTCCAAGTCGATCAATCTTTTACATCTCCGACCGGATCAGCGCAAAGCTCCTATTTTTTTAGCCAGATCGGCAAGCTGCACTATTTGCTGGAAATGTTTATTGGCGGCAATGTGCTGGCCATGGTCTTAGCCTTGGCAAAAGCACAGTCCTGGCAGGCACTCAATCTGGCAGATCTGCTTCAATATATGCTGTATATCAACTGGGTACTGTTATGTTTTGCAGCGCTAGTCGAGTTTTTTCATCAGCATTTTCAACGCATGGGGATTAAGCTGGCATTAATCTGCGGATTTCTGCTATTACAGGCCATTGTTTTGGTAACTACGACCAGTCTGAATGTACTGACTTATTTTGGCAGCAATTTGAATTTTCAGGGACTGAGTTTGGCGATCGCACTGGATCAGGTCGGCCTACATCTGAGTTTTGGTATCCTGTTAGGCATGTTCTGTTTTCGCTATCTATATTTGCGTGAACAATGGGCACAGCAGCAGCACAGTGAATTGAATGCACGGATTCAGGCCATGCAAGCCAGGATTCATCCGCATTTTCTGTTTAATAGTCTCAATAGCGTGATTAGCCTGATCAGTATTGACCCGGACAAAGCCGAACAAATGTTGCTGAATTTGTCCCGTTTATTTCGGGCTAGTTTTCAGGAATTGAAGCTGGTCAAGTTGCAGGAAGAAATTGAACTCTGCCAGCGCTATCTGGAGATTGAACAGATTCGTCTGGGAGAGCGTTTGCAGGTCGAATGGAAATTAGAAAACAAAGACTTATACTCACAAGTCCAAATTCCATTATTGACTTTACAACCCCTAGTGGAAAATAGTATTTTCCATGGAGTTGAAAAAATTTTGACAAAGAGTACCATAAGCATATTGATTGAAATCTTGCAAAATCAAATTAATATCATCATAACAAACCCCTATACGCAGGATAATAAAACATTAAAAAAGGGACATGGTATTGCAATTGAAAATGTCAGACAGCGTCTGGAAGCCTATTACGGACCTACGATGACGTTTCAAACTTTCGCCGGTGGAGGGGTGTTTACCACGGTTGTGCAATATCGCTATAAATAAAAAGAAATCAAGGAAATCACAGTTAACTTATAATCAAATGAATAATGTTGACTGGATTAAGGAGGAGAAATGGACGTCCTGATTTGTGACGATGAGCCTTTGGCTGTCGAGCGACTATCACGTTTAGTCTCTCAACTGGGGCATGATGTAGTTGCAACAGCTACGCATGGTCGTCAAGCAATTGATCTGGCTCACCAGCATGAACCTGATGTCATCTTATTAGATATTCAAATGCCTGAAATGGATGGTTTGACCTG
>NZ_DFDO01000272.1:4009-7306 GCF_002367915.1 Acinetobacter sp. UBA3025 | reverse complement strand
AACCGTCTCATTAGAGGACGGTTTTTTATGGTCTGATGAATTCTCATGGAAAGCCATTGAGCAGACTCAATCCTATGCCATGGATGGCACTTTGCATATTCAGGAAGGCAAAAAGAAGTCTGGTCGACCAATTACCTTGCAACCGGCAGATCAAGAAATGGGCTGGATCAAGCTACGTGAACTGCGGACTGTTTTGGAATGGTCAAAACTGCAGGAAGAGAATTTCAAACTGAAGTTTGAGCAGCCTCATGACAACCGAGAATTCATAGTCAAATTTAACCACCAGGATGGAGCTTTAGAGGCTACACCGGTGAAAGGGATTCCAGCGGTATCAATGGATGATTATTACAACGTGACCTTACGCTTTACGGAGTTAAACGATGGCGATTGAAACCAAAGATTTAGTAATCTACAAGTCTGAACGCTTGACCGATAACTCGGATGGCGGTGGTAAATATTCTGGCGTAGTAGTTCAGGATGGTATCAGCAATAACCTGTTCAATGACGTATCGGAAATGGATCGAACCATGGGTGATGTGTCCATGCGTAAGGTCTTTCCGGCAGTTACCACTGAAGACACTGATCTATTAATGGGTGCAACGGTTTTTGTATCTGAACTACCAGAAGATCCAAACGTATCAGCATTGCTTTTCAGTACCAAAAACTGGACGGATGAACGCCAGTCGGCTCAGAACCGGGTAGAGAATTATCTGGCCAAAGGCGGGCAGATTGCTGGTACGCCACTGGATACGCACTGGAAAGGTATGTCATCGCTGCAGGTGGCTATGTTTCCTCAGGAAGTGGAATCTTCGGTAGGCGATACCATTGTGCTGGTCAGTGATGAAGGCAAGGTATTGGAGCGTGAACAGTACGTACGAATCACCAAGGTTGAAACCCGTACTGCCATTATGGTGATTGATAAAGAGAAAATTGAATACAAGGTTGCAACCTACTCACTCAATGATGCACTTGAAGTTGATTTTGTTGGCCTTTCAGCACGCCAGTGGTACAACGGTGAGAAATCCAAGACCATCATCCGCGATACCATTGTTGCGGATACCGGCCTGTACTATTCATCTACAGCACTGGCTTCTGATGCCAATGTTGGTGAATTTACAGTCAATGCCAAAAGTATCTTTGCTCAACTCATTCCATCAGCTCAGACAGAAACACCGATCATTGATGTGAACGCCGCCGGTGAAAGTGTGGTACTGGTGGCGGGTAATGAAGGTACCATCACGGTCAATTATCCGAATATGGTGATTGGTGTCAGCCAGAACCTGTATATCGGTTCAGCAGTGATTCCTTCCAGTGTGTCATTCACATTACAAGGCCAGCAGATCACCGATCAGGGTGGCTTGCTTAAGAACACCCAGGGAACAGAAGTCGGCACGATTGATTATCAGCGTGGCTTGATTCAATGGACCGCAGCAGCACCAGCCGGCACCTCAAGTTTGAATATCACATTCAAGCCAGCTGCTGCACCGAATCAGTATTATCAGAGTCATGCGATTCCAGTGACTCAGAATAACCAGAGCACCAACTGGACCGGTGTTTTAATTCCGATTCCCGCACCAGGCGCACTTTCGATTTCTTATATGAGTCAGGGCAAGTTCTATGAGTTGAAAGATGATGGTTCAGGGCAATTAAAAGCCTCAAGTCCGTCTTTTGGTTCAGGCATGATCAATTATGAAACCGGCTCATGGTTATTAACGACTGGCGCACTACCAGATGTAGACACACCAATTCTGCTGAACTGGGGTACACCGATTGTCACCTTCGTAAGATCAAATTTAACCGTGGAAAAAGCTGCATTTGATTTTGATTTAGGTCGACCAGGTGTTTTGCTGGGTATCACGATTAACTGGGCTCTAGAAGGTGAAGAGAAAACAGCAACCTCCAATGCCCAGGGCAAATTTACCGGTGATGCCACCGGTGAAATTAATTATGCCACCGGGATTGGCAAAATCATTCCGAATAAGTTGCCACAGAAAGGTACAGTCTTTTCAGTGATCTATAACTACGGCACTTCACTTGAACAGACCAAAATGGATGTCACCCCTATAAACCAAAAGATGACGTTCACAATCGGGACAGGACCAGCGATTCAGCCAAATAGTGTTGAGTTAAAAATTCCACTTCAAAGCAATGAGGGGATTACAGGATCTGTAACCCTGACAGATGTGCCGGTGAATGCAACCATGGGGAATTTAGTGAATAGCCGTGGTCAAGTGCAAGGCACCATTATCTATGCGACGGGTGCAGTTGAAGTCACACCAAAAAGTACAGCGAGCAGATTTGTGCAAACCTTTACACCTATGGCTATCTATGCGGCTGCCTAGAGAGGAAAATATGTCTTTTTATTCTCCACAAACATCAGACATTCAAGGTCAGCAGGTTGAACTGAAAGCCCTTAATGCTGTTGATGTGATCGTTAAATATCGTGATACCTCAGGATCGAACTCGGCAACCCATATGGTGACGGCCAATAAACTCAAACTGGATTTATCTTCTGGCTTTGATGAGCAGATCCTGACAGGTTCAGCACGATTCAAAGTCGGTGCTGATACTTTTCTGGATCGCACTGGCTTGCTGTATCGCAATGTGAATCCAGCCAATAATAGCGGGATTCAGTCGGGTGTTATTCAATACGGTACCGGGATCGTTGAAATCGATTCCTGGACACCGAATACAGATAACACGATTACCCTGGAATCCTTAACTACCACAACCGACTTGTTGCTAGTCAATAAGATCAGCTTTAGAACGCCGATCATGCCGATCCGGCCACAATCCTTAACTGTGGTTGTGGGTACCACTGAATTTGGTCAGCTGACATTAACCGCTGATGAAAATGGCGTGATTGAAACCAGTCGGGCGCATGGGCAGGTGAACTGGGATAATGGCTTTGTGACGATCTACTTCTACACCAAAACCAAAATCACCGAAGCCAACCGAGCGGAAATTGAGGCAAACGACTGGTATGACTCATTGCTTGAATATGATGAGCTAGATGGCCGTTATATTAACGTTCCGGTCTGGGTCGATGCTTCATCCGTACGCTATAACGCTGTGGCTTATACCTATATTCCTTTGGATTCTGAAATTCTAGGTCTGTCTGCCACGCGTTTGCCGATTGATGGCCGGGTGCCGATTTTCCGCGTTGGTGGGATTGGTATTGTCAGCTCAAGTAAGTCTCAAGAATTACCAAGTGCGATTGCAGGTACCACATACGATCTGAATGATCAACGGATTTCATGGGCAGAACTTGAAGATACTAACGGAACGAAAGTAGAT
>NZ_DFDO01000272.1:0-3893 GCF_002367915.1 Acinetobacter sp. UBA3025 | reverse complement strand
AAGTAGCCTTCGATTTGTACACAGTTGATTATGATTATGGCCGTGTGACATTGGGTGGTGACTTCGTATTGGGTAATCTGGTTGAGCCACTGGTGACAAAATACCGCTATCAGGATATGGGTCTGATACGTGATGTGCAGATCAATGGTCAGCTGACTTTCACCAAGCCCTTAACACATAACTATGATGCGGTGGATACCATCGTAGGATCTGCTTTAGTGATTGGTGACATGCAGGCGCGTTACACACGCAAGTTTGTGCAAGGTTCGTGGAGTAATGTATGGGTTGATGAGCCAACGGGTAGCGGCATTTCAGCCAACTATAACGATGCGTTATATCCAATTGCTGTGACGAATAAAGGCGCTATTCAAGAGCGATGGGCACTGATCTTCACTGATGCACAATCATTCCGCTGTGTTGGTGAATACTCAGGGCAGATCGGCACAGGGAGTGTGAATGTGGATTTTGCTCCAATCAACCCAGTAACAGGCTTGCCATATTTCACAGTGAAAAAAGAAGGTTGGGGCGCGGGCTGGGCAAACGGTAACGTGCTGCGCTTCAATACTGTAGCTGCAAACTTCCCAGTCTGGGTGATTCGTACAGTGAAGCAATCTGAACCAGCTGTGATATCAGACCAGTTCCAGATCATGCTACGTGGCGACATTGACCGCGTGCTGTAAACATTAATTTAAATATGACCGCTTTGTGTGGTCTTTTTTTTATAGGTAAAAAAGATGGCAGGTTTAGTAAAGCACTATCAAAATACCATGAAGGGCATCCCTCAGCTATCTAATGCTTGGGGTTCAATGATCAATTTACTCGATGCGGTCTTGGTTAATGGTTTTAATCATGTGCCAGTGATAAGCATAAGCAAGTCAACACCTACTGCTATTACCGCAACTATCCACTTGGGCAGTGGTCATGGTTTTATTGATCGCCAAGTGGTACGTATCACCGGCTCAACAAATGGCTGGGATGGTGATTATAGGGTTTTAAGTGCTGGCACAAACACAATTACTATTGAATGTACAGATTTGCACTCATCTGCATTAAATGGCACAGCGACCTGCTTTACTGCACCGCTTGATTTTGAAATTGCTCATCAAACCCCAACAGAATCCACAACTCCAAAACGTGCTTATCGCTCTACAGATCCTGACTCACTTGGCTTAATTTTGCTTGTACATGATTTTTGTTCGCCCGGGGCGGCGGCGGCAGGAGCAAAATTTGCAAAGGTAGGCGTGGTGTCAGGTATGACTGATATTAACAATATTACTGGTGTGCAAATGCCATACAACCCCGCAAAACCAAATAGTAATTGGGAGTGGGATGGGGAGTATCATGGGTGGGCAAAGTGGTATTATCGTACTGCAGATCACGGAGGTCCAGCTAGTAGCAGTAACGATGATGTATCGGTATCCACTATTATAAATTCCAGTTTTTTAGTGGTGGGGGATGGGAGTGGTTTCTCTTTGGATGTTACAGTCAGTAACACAGGTCTTTTCCTAACATACGGATATCTTGAATTTTTAGATGCCAGAAATAATACTAAAAATCTAGCTTTGTTAGCTGCTGGACTTCAGATAAAGACAAAGCAGAGAGATAGTATCGTTGCACACGCTAGATCCGGAATAAGGTTAGGTGGTCACACTGTGGCTGCGTATGGCGGCTTAAATTTAAATGCAGCTATTTGGTTTGATGCGACAGGAAGCGCAAATTACGAACTTGCAGGTCAGTCTATTTATCTAGGGCAGGGCAACAATAAAAACGCCTCCGTATCCGCATCTAGTAATGTGTTTTTTGTCCCCTTCATGCTAACAGTTGGCGATAATTATATTGGATTTCTACCTTTCATTAAGAGCACTGCTAATTCGTCTAATGTGGAAGGGGTTTCAAATATCGGCAAGTACGTTACACGCTACTCAATGAATGAAGCAATACTTCTTATTAAACATGGCTATACACTGGAGCAAAGATAAATGGATATATTAACCCCCATTAATTTATCTATACATGCTCAGAAATGGACAGCCATAGCTGGGCGCATATATGAGCTAGGTATTCCGGTAGCAAGACAAGTCAATATTTATAATCGAAATAATGGCATGTTAATAGCTACGACTAAAAGCGACGCTGATGGTCATTATCAAGTAAATATTCCTCTAATTAATGCTTATACAATTACATCTATCGACCCAAAGCGTCAGTTTAACGCAGTCATCCAAGATAACGTGGTGCCAAAATGAGTAAAACATCAGTCAATGCTCGGCTTGCCATGATTCAAGCCTTTGCAAATTTTATGGATAGCGGTAGCCAAAGTGCTACCGTTATTTTTTATGAGGGTGTGCAGCCTGCCAGCCCTGCGGTTGCAGCAGATTCGAATAATGCTTTGGTAACACTGAATTTTCCAGAGCCATGTATTAAAGAAGTCACAGCCAGTTATGTAGAGCTTCATCCAACCGACACAGCAACGGTTATTAAAACTGGTACCGCAACTTGGGCGCGAATCTACAGCGGTGCTGGCGGGGTCGGTGCCGATCTTACTGTTGGCACAGATATATCTTTAGCGAATACCAATCTGGTTGTGGGTGGTACCTTGTCTATCCAATCAATAAAACTCAGACCTTAATTTAAAAGGGTGCTCATGTGGATTTTAAAAATAAGCTCGGCACCGTTGATGCGCATAACCTAAACCTAAACTTTAAGCCTGATAATACTGATAGCCATAACATCATTCTGAATTTTGAGCATCTAGCCGACGGATCGACCAATCTCAATTTCGGTGATGATGTTTCTGCTGTAATCGATACAGTACTTGATACTGAGTTTTCACTTGAAGTCACAGCAGTCTATGCAGATAGTGGTGCAAACACTGCAGTTATAGACACGGTAATTGATATTGAGTTCAGCTTTGATGTTGTCGCAGTCTTTAAAGAGAACACCGATGTCATTGGGCACATTGATACAGTCTTAGACACTAGTTTTAACTTTGAAATCGAAGCGGTATTTAGTGAAAACCTGTGCACGATTGATACGGTTTTAGATACTGGGTTTTCATTCGAAGTTAAAGCACTATTCGATATCAATCATCTGGTGGGCGTGTCTTATGGCTTTGATATGCGATATAAGAAAGCCATCGCAGCCTTGAGCACCACAGAAATACCATGGGCCAAGCCTATATTAAGAGTCTCAAATGAGGCTCTTTTTTATGACCAGGGTTTGGTAATTTCCAATCAGAAAAATATTCAATATGAGCAAGCAGGGTCATTGAATCGCGCGGTTAGATCGATACATGAGCAAGCAACCGGTTTAAGTTCAGATGCATATGTGATTTGGGAAGAGGGTGATAAACGCTTTATTCATCAGCGATATGTGCATGAAGAAACCGTCAAGCTGCGTCATAACCGAGAAACAGTCTGGCAGGAAATGATCCGCAGGCGCAAGACTTTTACTTATTCACATGAAGTAGCTCAAGTCTTTGAGCACCGCTTTTCATTTGAGTGGGATAAAAGCCTGGAGATTATCACCAAGTCAGATTTGCCATGGGATAAAGCCAAAGCGATTCATTATCGCAAGCATCCGGTTTTACCTTGGCCAAAGCCTGAAATACCCAAATATGAAGGCACTGGCGATCTAAATTTTGTCTGCTTATGTCATGACGTTGATTCACACAATGTTGTTTTAAATTTTGGTGCAGATGACTGTATTCCAGCACTGCCGAATAGAAACTGGTGGTATATCGTGAATACATTAATAGCCGAGCGACTGGATACCGGCGAGAAGATTCAAGTGATTGATGGTAGCTACAGTGCCAGCCGGTCGCAGTGGTGTTGGACTTACTCAATTACCGTGGCTCATACCGAGAAAGATAAACTACAGCCGATCGATGGGCA
>NZ_DFDO01000223.1:0-3415 GCF_002367915.1 Acinetobacter sp. UBA3025 | reverse complement strand
GATTGTATTTAAATACTATAGATATATTAATTTTAATTAATATGAGATTAAAAAATAAATATAAATTTTTATATGAGATTGATAAGAATGATTCCTTTTCTAGATCTGAAAGCGATAAATATGCAATATCGTGATCAAATGATTACAGCTTGCACTCGGGTAATTGACTCTGGTTGGTATATCTGTGGCAAAGAATTAGAAGAATTTGAGCATAATTTTGCAAATTATTGTGGAACACGATATGCCATAGGTGTTGCTAATGGCTTGGATGCGCTTATTTTAACGCTACGCGCATGGAAAGAATTAGGAAAACTCCATGAAGGAGATGAGGTCATTGTCCCTTCAAATACCTATATTGCAAGTATCTTAGCAATTTCACAGAATAATCTGAAACCGGTACTGGTTGAACCGGATATAACGACTTTTAATATTGATACCAAGAAAATTGAGACAGCCATAACTCCAAAAACAAAGGTAATTTTGCCTGTGCATTTATATGGACAGCTCGCTGCAATGCCAGAAATTATGACCATTGCCAAAAAATATAACTTGCTGGTTTTAGAAGATTCAGCCCAAAGTCATGGTGCTGAAATAAATGGTCAAAAAGCAGGAAATTGGGGCAATGCTGCAGGTTTCAGTTTTTATCCAGGTAAAAACTTAGGCGCACTCGGTGATGGGGGAGCAATTACCACCAACGATGCTGAGTTAGCGCAGATGCTTAAAGCTATGCGTAATTATGGTTCACATGAAAAATATAAAAACCTGGTACCAGGTGTAAATAGTCGTCTTGATGAAATTCAGGCTGCCATCCTGAATGTGAAACTTAAATTTTTAGATCAGGAGAATCAGCATCGTCGGCATATTGCAGATCTATATTTAAAAGAAATTCATAATCCCGCAATTGAGCTCCCGTGCAAAAATATAGACACTGAGACATATGCACAACATGTCTGGCATTTATTTGTGATCAGAACAAAATATCGGGAAAAATTACAACAATATTTAGCAGAAAACGGAGTACAGACACTCATTCATTATCCAATTCCGCCTCATCAGCAGCAGGCTTATAAGGAATGGAATGGTTTAAGTTTTCCAGTTTCAGAACAGATTCATGCGGAGGTCCTAAGCTTACCGATTGGACCCACTTTATCTATGGATGAAGCAAAGCAGGTTGTTCAGTTATGTAATGGTTTTCAGGCATAGATGAATCTATTTAGGACCAGTGTACTGAATGGTGTAGCCGTTTTGATTAAGACCATCACCATGTTTGTACTGAATAAAATTCTGGCTGTATATCTAGGACCTACCGGATATGCAGCGATTGGCCAATTCCAGAATTTTATTCAAATGGTGACGACGTTCGCTGGCAGTGCCATTAATACCGCTGTAGTTAAATATACGGCTGAATATCATGAAGATGAGATTAAACAACGTGCAGTCTGGAAAACAGCAGGGAGTATTGTTTTTCTATTTAGTCTCGTTTTTGCGATTCTCATACTTATTTTTCAAAAGCAGCTGGCATTATATATATTTCAATCACTTAAATACCAAACGATTTTTATATGGTTTGCTGTTTTTTTAATATTTTTCAATTTCAATACGCTATTTTTAGCCATATTGAATGGAAAAAAAGAAATTTTAAAGCTGGTGCTTGCAAATATTGCCGGTAGTTTATTTGCACTTGTAATCACTGGTGTTTTGGCAATCAAGCTGCAGTTATATGGGGCTTTAATTGCATTATCCATTTATCAGTCGATTGCATTTATAGTGACATTAATACTCTGTCATAGAGCAGACTGGTTTGAGTTTTCCTCCCTATTAGGAAAAATAGACCTGGGAATTACCAAAAAATTTGCTTCGTTTATTCTTATGGCACTAGTCAGTGCAATCTGTGTGCCGCTATCGCAAATGTTAATTCGGGCTTACTTAACCCAAGAATTTAGTCTGGCTTATGCGGGCTATTGGGAGGCGATGATCCGTCTAAGCACAGTATATCTTTTGCTTGTAACCACTACATTAGGCGTGTATTACTTGCCGCGCTTATCAGAACTCAATGCAATTGATGAAATTAAGAAAGAGGTCTATTTAGGCTATAAGTTTATTTTTCCACTTGCTGTGATAGGCGGAATTTGCGTTTTCATATTACGTGATTGGATTATCAACTTATTATTTAGTCCATCTTTTGCCCCTATGCAGGATTTATTTCTTTGGCAAATGATGGGAGATGCCTTGAAGATAGGAAGCTGGATACTGGCTTATTTAATGCTCAGCAAAGCAATGACTAAACTCTATATTTGTACAGAGATTATATTTACAGTGTCTCTCATTGCTTTAACTTATATATGTACTCAAGTGTTTGGTTTCGAAGGTGTTTCTATTGCTCATCTCATAAATTATGGGCTGTATTGGATCGTAATCAGTTTATTTATATTTAAACAATTAAAATAAAGAGGGAATAATATGATGATAAGTGAACAACCCTTAGTCTCTATAGTTATACCAAGTTATAATCATGAAAGGTTTATACATGATAGCATCAAGAGTGTTATTGACCAGTCTTATCAGAATATTGAGTTAATTATTATTGATGATGGATCTACAGATGCTTCAGTAGAAAAAATACAAGAATTAATTCCATTATGTGAAAAACGATTTACCCGATTTGAGTTTAGACATCGTCCAAATAAGGGCTTGAGCGCGACTCTAAATGAAGCATTAGAGTGGGCACAGGGGGAATATTTTTCTTCTCTAGCCTCGGATGATATAATCTTAAAAGATAAAATAAAAATACAAACTAAATTTTTAAATGAGAATAAAAATTGTGTAGCAGTATTTGGAGGTGTATCAGTCATTGATGATAATTCTAATTTTGTAAAAAATAGACTTAAAAAAGAAAATAGCTATAGTTTTAATCAAATTTTATTATTAGAACATGATTTGCCAGCAATGACTCAACTCATTCGCACTCAAGCTTTAAAAAAAATAGGGGGCTATAACGCTGAAGTTAAAATTGAAGACTGGTATATGTGGTTGCATTTAGCACAAGAAGGGGACTTATGCTATCTTCCTATGCTTTTTGCAAAGTATAGGTTGCATGACAATAATATGCATAAGCAAACGACTCTTATGCACGATTCAAGAATGATGATTCTAAGTGGATATCAGAATCACATTCTATATGACAAAGCAAAAAAAAGAGCTTTATGGATATATGCATTTGAATTAGGGCTATTATCTAAAAAGAAATCATTAGAAAAGATGATAAAAATTTTAAAAGAATATCCTACAGAAATTTTAACATATGATTTTTTTAGATTTTTTTATTGGCTCTTAATAAAAAAAGATTTTTAATAATTAAAAAATTTTATATCAATAATTATATTTTAACTATGTTTAATAAAATAATTTAGTTAGT
>NZ_DFDO01000226.1:0-13463 GCF_002367915.1 Acinetobacter sp. UBA3025 | reverse complement strand
TCTTTATTTTTAATTTTTGAGAATTTTTATGAACGGTTTAGAGCGTATTCGTTTGCTCGCATTACAAGATAAAGTAGTACCTGTAGAAAAAGCACTACAATTGATTCAAGATGGTGATGTAATTGGTTTGAGCGGTTTTGGCGGCGCCGGTGAAGCGAAAACTGTGCCTTTGGCATTGGCTGAATATGCCCGGCAGCATCCGATCCATATTACCTTGGCGACAGGTGCAAGTCTGGGGAACCGGATTGATGGGAAACTGAATGAAGCTAACGTTATAACCCGCCGTTATCCTTATCAGGCTGATCCTTCTTTACGTCAGGCCATCAATAATGGTGAAGTGATGTATATCGATCAGCATCTTTCTGAACTGGCAGACAATATCCGTCATAAAAACCTGCCGGCGATTAATGTAGCTATAATTGCCGCAACGGCCATTACTGAAGATGGCCAGATTATTCCGACCGGTTCTTGTGGAAACTCGGCGAATTTCATCGAAATGGCAGATCGGGTCATTGTTGAAATTGATACAACAGTTAATCCGGTGCTAGAAGGCGTACATGATATTTATTTGCCTAAAACCCGTCCAAACCGTGGCCCGATTCCTTTGACGCAAGCCAGTGACAAGATAGGTACAATCGGAATCCATGTTGCACCTGAAAAAATTGCTGCGATTGTCATTAATGAGATTCCGGATACTTCTTTCGCAATGGATGAGCCGGATGAAGAAACACTGGCGATTGCCAGCCACTTAATTCAATTCTTTGAAAATGAAGTCGCCGCAGGACGATTACCTGAAAATCTGGGGCCGCTGCAGTCCGGAGTAGGTTCCGTGGCAAATGCCGTATTTGTAGGTTTTGAACATTCTAATTTCAACCATCTGGAAATGTATTCTGAAGTCCTGCAAGACTGTACTTTCCAGCTTATCGATTCAGGAAAAATGACCTTTGCTTCTGGTTGTTCCATGACCCTGAGCGATGAATGTGCGGCACGGGTGATGAAGAATTTTGATCAGTACAAAGATAAAATTGTCTTACGCCCGCAAGAACTTTCCAACAACCCTGAGCTGATTCGCCGTCTGGGTATAATTGCAATCAATACCGCACTGGAGTTTGATATTTACGGGAATGTGAATTCAACCCATGTCGCTGGCACCAAGATGATGAATGGTATTGGCGGCTCAGGTGATTTTACCCGTCATGCACATATTGCGATTTTTGTGACTAAATCCTATGCCAAAGGTGGTGCGATTTCGTCTGTGGTTCCACTGGTGAGCCATACAGATCATACTGACCATGACGTGGATATTCTGGTAACAGAGCAAGGTTTGGCCGATCTGCGCGGATTGGCACCACGTGAACGTGCCCGCAAGATTATCGATATTTGTGCTCATCCCGATTATCGTAAAAGTCTGAATGATTACTTTGAGCGCGCCTGTGCGCATGGTGGGCAAACACCGCATTTGTTAAATGAAGCTTTGTCCTGGCATGCCCAGTTTGAAGAAACCGGTTCAATGAAAATTGCTTAGTTCTCTTTCTTAAAATAAGCCCAAAATAAAGCCTGTGAATCACGGGCTTTATTTATTGTACTAGATAAATATTTTAGTTCTGAATCAGACGTGGGTTATTAAAGACTTTATCCAAGATATGCCGATGAATGAAACGCAGTTTATCTTTCACAGCTTCAGTCAGCTTAAAGGGGTAAGCATCTTCCAGACCCATACTGCGGTTTAAGGCATTCAAATTAAAAGTCAGGGTGACCCAGTTTTCCAGGATATGTTCAAAATCCTGTCCACCAATCGGGCATTCTTTAAAGTCCATACTGGCTAGATTTCGGCCATTACCTTCCACGCGTAGACCGGCATAAAATGCAGTTTCCAGTGTTTCCATGATATGCAGATAATGTGACCAGGTTTCAGCCCAATCTTCCCACGGGTGTGTAGTGGCATAGGGACTAATATATTTTTCATGCCAGTTGATAGGCGCACCTTGATTATAGTGCCTCTCTAGTGCTTCACTATAATTTTGCCGCTCATCTCCAAAATAATAGCGAAGTTCATCGAGTAATTCGGGGTGTAGGTGCTGGATGACATTAAAATAAAAATGCCCACTTTCATGACGAAAATGCCCTAATAATGTCCTGTAATTTTCACCCATATTGACCCGGGTGGTTTCACGATAAACCACATCGGCCTCGAAGGCATTTAAGGTAATCACACCATTGGCATGGCCGGTAAGTACTGGCTTGTCTTTTTCAGGAAGAAGAAAATCAAAACGCAAACCCAACGGATCATCATCCGAATGTTTTGGACGAGGCATAATGTTCATACGTTGGGTCAGATACAGAAAACGGCGTTTGGCTTCCTCGAGCCGATACCAGTAAATCATGTTCTCAGAATTCTCCAGATTCGGAATCACATGCGTCAGCTGACAGGATTCACAAAAATCTTCCTCGTCATCTACAGGGATCATCCAGTTACATACCTGATGATGGGTATAGTTATAACAAGGTTTATAACGGGAATGTTGATACTTTTCGGCAACGGGAACCCACTCCTGAGCATTCAGCTTTTTAAATGTCGTCATTTCTTTTTCGGATGCGATATAGCCGATAGGAGAAAGGCAGTGATCACATACGAATTTGGCGAAAAAGATCTGCTGTTCGCAAACTGGACATTCAAAATACTTCATCGATACTCCCTGCAAAATGAATGAATTACAATGAATTACTGAAACTCTATAATTTATATTCAGATTGCATTGCGGAATTTTATCCTGTTTAAAAATTCATCATAAAAATTTCTTAAAAAACACTATGTTGATTAATTGTAAAATGCGTGTGATCGATTATTCATTAAATTATAGTTTAGTGACTGTTTATAGAAGAAAAGCTGAGTGAACTGTAAAAACTGATGAACTGATTTATGTATTTTTTTCTTAAATAAAAAAACAGAGCACTAATTTAAAAAACTGAATAATGCAAACTATAAAAAAATTAGAGATCAAAAATTATTGAAAAAAATCGATTGAATCGCGTTTTTCAAAAGACCTAATTGGTATATATTTTGCTCAATTTTAAAACATACATAATGCTGAAAAATAAATTATTTTTAATTTTTTAGTTCTGCTTTTGGGGTATTAAAATATGATGAAGATAAGAAAAGCCACTGTTCAGGACACACTAGCAATTGCGAACGTCATTGCCCCATTTGTTGATGTCTTGATTTCTAGTGAAGAGGGACGCAAGCGTTTTCAACCTAAAATTCTTCAGACCATTTTTGATCGAGCTGATATTCATTATTTTGTTGGAGAAATTAATCAAAAAATTGTGGGCGTGGTGGCCTATATGGAACCTGCACACTTCATGCACTTTTTTCTGGATCCAGCTTATCAGGGGCAGGGATATGGACGACAAATGTGGAATTTTTTAGAAGAACAAATCTGTAATCAAGGGCATCAAAGGATCACAGTCAAATCCAGTTTATATGGCTTCAATATTTATAAAAAATTTGGTTTTGTAGAAACAGGTGAACTTACTCACAAACATGGCATTCGCTTTATTCCAATGGAAAAAGTTTATCCTGTTGAATCAAATATAGCTCCCTTAGAATAGGAAAGTCTTTTATTATAATTTAATCAAGAATCTGGAGTTATTTTCTTATTTTTTCAGCATAGTTCAAATCTAAGAAATCAATTTTATCCCTATCAGACTGATAAATTTTAATTATTTCTAAATTAGAAAATTAAACTTTTAGCTATTAGCCATTATCTCTTTTTTAATTAGTCATAGATTGTACTAAGGCATAGAATTAATTCACTTTTACGGTACTAATGATCAGGGTATGGCAATCAGCTGGATTTTCTTTACTTTAATGGCTGCATTTATGCAGGCTTGGCGAAATGCCTTTCAAAAACAGCTCAGTACTACTGTCGATATTTGGGGCGTGACACTGGCACGTTTCCTGTTTGGCTTGCCGCTGGCCGGGCTTTACATTGCAACTTTATACCACTTCAAACCGGTAGAATGTGTGGTGCATTTTACCCTGAAGTACTGGATCTATATCCTGATTGCGGGTATCAGCCAGATTCTGGCAACCGCCTTGATGGTGCAGCTATTTAAACAGAAAAATTATGCGATTGGCGTTGGACTGGCAAAAAGTGAAGCGATTCTGGCAGCCATTATCGGAGTGATTTTTCTATCAGATCATCTTTCTGTACTGGCATGGATCGGGGTGCTGATCGGTGGTTATGCTGTGTTTTTGCTTAGTAAAGGCAATCAGCTGACCGGCTTATCCACCAAGACTTTAGCCATCGGAATTGGCAGCGGTTTGAGCTTTGCTATTACTTCACTCTTGGTACGTGAAGCCAGTCTGGAACTACCGATGTTGCCAACCGTGCATCGTGCTTCATGGGTACTGATTTCAGTGATTGGTTTCCAGTGCATCAGTATGCTGATTTACCTCAGTCTGTTTAGCCGAAAAACCTTAGTTGCCATGTGGCAACGTTTGGGGCTTACTTTTAAAGTCAGTTTTTGTAGCTTTATGGCCTCCCTTGGCTGGTTTACCGCCATGAGTATGATGAGCGTGCCAATCGTGAAAACCTTGGGACAAATCGAAATCCTGTTCAGTCTGCTGATTTCAGCTTATTTCTTTAAAGAAAAACTGGCGCGTGCCGAGCACTGGGGCTTAGGACTGGTGGTGATTGCAGCGATGCTGGTGATCTGGGCTTAACAAATACTCGAATAAAAGAAAGCCACGAATTATCGTGGCTTTTTTATAAGAATGAATTAAGCAGCAAGAAAAGTTTGTACTGCCTGATTAAAGGCTTCCGGTTGTTCAATATTGGAAATATGCGAAGCATTGATTTCAAACAACTGGCTATTCGCAATACGTTGCTGCATAAACTGTCCATCTGCAACAGTCGTCACCGGATCCTGCTGACCCGCAATAATCAGCACAGGGATTTGAATGCTACTAAGTTGTTCGCGGACATCCGCCTTAGCCAGAGCTTCACAGCAGTTTGCATAGCCTTCTGGGCTGCCAGCTCCGAGGTCGTTTGAAAGTTCTGCAACGACTGCCGGGTTGCTCTGGATAAAGGGATCGGTAAACCAGCGTGATGCCGCAGTTGCAGCAATCGGAGCAAGACCTTGCTCACGGACAAGCGCAGCACGGTCTTGCCATGCCTGTTCCTGGCCAATTTTGGCTGCAGTATTGCAGACAATCACCTGGCTAAAACGTTCTGGCTTATGAATCGCTAACCATTGACCGATTAAGCCACCCATAGAAATACCACAGAATGCTGCTTTTGCAATGTTCAAATGATCCAGAAGATTCACTATATCCTGACCCAACTGCTCCAGGCTATACGGGCCTTGCGGTGCTTCCGAACCACCATGACCACGGGTGTCATAGCAGATTACGTAATAATCTTGCTGGAAATGCGCAATCTGTGGCTGCCACATGCTGTATTTGGTGCCCAGTGAATTGGAAAATACCAATGCAGGTTTGCTAGCATCCCCAAAAGTCTGGTAATTAATCTGGGCATCATTTGATGTAAATGTTGGCATTAAAATCCCTCCCGACCTCCCTTTAAAAAAGAGAGGAGTTTATATTTTTAATTATGCATTACACACGTTCAATAATCAGCGCGATACCTTGACCTACACCGATACACATAGAGCAAAGGGCATATTTGCCATCAGTCTGTTCCAATTGGTTCAAGGCAGTAGTCACCAGACGGGCACCGGAAGCACCGAGTGGATGGCCGATTGCAATGGCCCCACCATTTGGATTGACATGCGCAGCATCATCCGGAAGGCCAAGGTCACGGGTCACTGCGAGTGCCTGTGCAGCAAAGGCTTCGTTCAGTTCAATGACATCCATCTGTTCCAGCGTTAGCCCAGTCTGAGCCAGCAGCTTTTTGATTGCTGGTGCCGGACCAAAGCCCATAATACGTGGCTCTACACCGACAACCGTTGAACCAATAATTTTGGCACGTGGTTTTAAACTATAGTGTTGAACGGCTTCATCGGATGCAATCAGGAGTGCCGCTGCACCATCGTTAATGCCAGAAGCATTGCCTGCCGTCACCGTACCATCTGCTTTGACGACTGGTTTTAACTTAGTTAAACCTTCTAGTGTTGTAGAAGCACGAGGATGTTCATCAGTATCTACCACAACTGGTTCGCCTTTACGCTGAGGAATGACCACGGGCACGATTTCATTTTTAAAGAAACCTTTGGCTTGTGCTGCTGCTGTACGTTGCTGGCTGGTCAGGGCAAACTTGTCTTGATCTTCACGATTAATATTGAACTGTTCTGCCACGTTTTCAGCAGTTTCCGGCATGGTTTCCACGCCATACAGTTCTTTCAGTTTCGGGTTGATAAAACGCCAGCCCATGGTGGTGTCTTCAATTTTCTGGCTACGGCCATAAGCGGTTTCTGCTTTACCCATGACAAAAGGGGCGCGTGACATGGATTCCACACCACCAGCCACAATCAGATTCGCTTCACCGGCTTTAATGGCACGTGCCGCAATCGCTATTGCATCTAGGGAGGATCCGCAAAGACGGTTAATGGTAGTGGCTGGCACTTGATAAGGTACACTTGCAAGCAGTGCTGACATACGACCCACGTTGCGGTTGTCTTCACCGGCCTGGTTGGCACAGCCGTAGATAATGTCATCAACTTTTTCCCAGTTGATACTTGGGTTGCGTTCCATCAGAGCCTTAATCGGAATCGCACCCAGGTCATCGGCACGAACAGGTGCCAGCCCACCAGCATAGCGACCGAATGGGGTACGAATGGCATCGATAATATATGCGTTTTTCATTGTGTATTTGCTCACATATTTAAAAGAAGAAAACTCCTCCCTTTTTAAAGGGAGGTTGGGAGGGATTTAATGAAGTAGTTTTAATCCTCAAATCCTCCCTAAATCCCTCCTTTAATAAGGGAGGGACTTCCCCTTAATTTGATTGAGTCGCATCAATCAGTTTGGCACCAGTTAATGCCTGCAATTCTTCAAATGACAGACCTACGACTTTTTCAATGACTTTCATGCCTTCAGGAGTGACATCAATTACACACAGGTCAGTATAGATGCGGTCCACACATTTCAGGCCAGTCGCAGGATAAGTCAGTTCAGCCACAATCTTAGGTTCGCCTTTTTTAGTGACGTGATCAGTAGTGATAAAGACTTTCTTGGCGCCGACGGCCAGATCCATCGCGCCACCGACTGCAGGAATTGCATCGGGTGCACCGGTATGCCAGTTGGCCAGATCACCATTTTCAGCGACTTGGAAAGCACCCAAAACTGCGATATCTAAGTGTCCGCCGCGCATCATCGCAAAAGAATCCCCATGATGGAAAAAAGCACCGCCAGTCAGCATGGTCACAAATTCTTTACCAGCATTGATCAGTTCAGGGTCTTCTTCACCTTTGGCAGGTGGCGGGCCAAAAGCTAGCAAGCCATTTTCAGAATGCAGGAAAACATCCTTGTCTGCAGGCAGATAGCTGGCAATCTTGGTCGGCAGGCCAATACCAAGGTTGACATAGGCACCATCCGGAATGTCCTGGGCAACACGTTCAGCAATCTGGTCACGGGTCAGTTTGTTATAGCTCATCAATCTTCTCCTTATCCGTAATTACTGTGCCGGTTGAACTTGAACAACGTGTTGAACAAAGATGCCTGGGGTGATGATGTGTTCCGGATCCAGCTCACCGAGTTTAACCACTTCAGCGACTTGGGCAATGGTAATGTCTGCGGCCATCGCCATAATCGGGCCAAAGTTACGCGCAGATTTACGGTAGACCAGATTGCCCCAACGGTCGCCCTGATGGGCCTTAATTAAAGCAAAGTCAGCTTTAATCGGATTTTCCAGGACAAAATCTTTGCCTTCATAGTTCAAGGTTGGTTTGCCTTCAGCCAGCAAGGTACCAAAACCGGTTGGGGTATAGATTGGACCTAAGCCCATACCTGCTGCCTGAATACGGCAAGCCAGATTACCTTGCGGCACCAGTTCCAGTTCGATCTTGCCTGCACGATAGAGTTCGTCAAATACCCAGGAATCAGACTGACGCGGGAAAGAGCAGATAATTTTACGCACAGCGCCCGCTTTAAGCAGTTTCGCCAGACCATAGTCGCCATTACCAGCATTATTATTGACAATAATAAGATCCTTGATTCCCAATTCGATCAGACCATCAATCAGTTCAGCAGGCTGACCCGCTGTCCCAAATCCGCCGATCATAATGGTAGAACCATCCTTGATCTGGGAGAGTGCTTCTTTCAATGATAATGAACTTTTATCTATCATAATCTGGTCCTTACATACCCTAAACTAATGGATGTCTTTAAATTCGTTTTGAATCTGATGTTGCAACCGGAACAGCATTACGGTCTTTCTGTGACAGCAGAAAATGTGCTACCAGGCCAATACAAATCCCCCAAAAGACTGAACTCAGCCCCAAGAAATGCATGCCGGAAGCAGTTGCTAAAAAGGTGATCAGTGCGGCATCACGTTGCGACTCTTTGCCCATCGCCATAGAGATGTTAGTGGCAATTGCTCCGAGTAAGGCCAATCCTGCCAAAGCTGCAATTAATTCCTTCGGCATCAGGCTAAACAGCATGACAATGCTGCCGGCAAACAGGCCGCCTAAAATATAAAAAAGCCCGTTCGCCACACCCGCGATATAACGCTTTTCTTTCAGCTCGTGCGCGTCTTTGCCTAAACACAATGCGGCCGTAATAGAGGCCAATACAATAGTAATCCCCCCCACACAGGCTACTGCGAGCGAGGCAATACTGGTTGCACTGATAATTGGCTTGGCAGGCATGTCATATCCACTGATCTTGATAATGGCCATTCCTGGTAAGAACTGGCCCGACAGACTGACCAGAATAAGCGGGAGGGCCAGATTCAGGGTGGAACTCCAAGTCCATTCCGGTGCAATAAATTGCGGAATTGCCAGACTGAAATCTGCCGTGACCGGATTAATCTTGCCCAGCAGCATGCTTAAAATCACACCGGCAACCAGCACCCAGACCATGGCATAACGTGGACTGAAACGCTTGGCCAGCAAAAACACCGCCAGCATGCCAAAGACGATATAGGGCATGGTATCGGTCGCGGTGAACAGTCCTAAACCAAACTGCAGTAAAATTCCGGCCATCATTCCGGCAGCGACTTCCTGGGGAATCCAGGACAGCAATTTGTCGAAATAACCGGTAATCCCAATGAGAAAAATCACCACAGCAGAGGTGATATAGGCCGCAACCGCTTCATTGAGCGAAATATCGGGAAACAGCGTGACCAATAGTGCCGTTCCGGGCGCAGACCAGGCGGTGACAACAGGTATTTTGTATTTAATCGATAAAAAGATACCTGCGAGCGCCGCACCAATAGAAATTCCCCAAATCCATGAAATCATCATGTCTGGGGAAACCTGGGCTTGCTGCGCTGCCTGGAAAAAAATGATCAGTGGTCCTGAATAGGAAATCAGCACTGCTAGAAATCCTGCAACAGTCGCTGAAATTGACCAGTCATTTTTTAATGTCTGAAACAGGGTGTTCATTGGTAATGTGCCTCCTTGCGTCGAACCATGAGCCTGTCAAAAATCGTGATGATCAGGACTAGCCTTGATCTCCACCACCGACCGGTACTACGGTACCTGTCATATAAGATGATTCATCGGAAGCCAGGAATAGAATGGCATTTACTTGCTCCTGAATTGTGCCGTAGCGACCCATAAACGTACGGTCAATGGTCTGATCTACCACTTGCTGCATCCATACTTTTTCAGTTTCCGTTAATGGATTGGCATTACGTGGAACCTTACGTGGCGGTGCTTCGGTACCACCCGTTGCAACGGCGTTGACACGAATCCCGTCTTTGGCATGTTCAAAGGCAAGAGCAGCAGTCAAACCGTTAACTCCACCTTTCGATGCCGAATATGGCACACGGTTAATGCCGCGTGTGGCAATAGAAGATACGTTTACAATGGTACCCTTCTGATTTTTAATCATTTCTGGTAAAACTGCACGGCAGCACCACATGGTTGGGAACAATGAACGGTTCACTTCTTTGATGATTTCTTCTTCAGAAAATTCTTCAAAAGGTTTCATCCAGATCGCACCGCCAACATTGTTGATCAGCACATCAATACGCCCATAGGTATCTAAGGCTTTTTCAACGACAGATTGAGCACCGGCATAAGTTTCCAGATCGGCTTTTACAGTAATGGCATCGCCACCTGTGGCTTCAATCTCTGCCAATACTTCTTCTACATAGGGAGAAAGATCGGCCATGATGACTTGAGCGCCTTCGCTCGCCACCTGAATCGCGACACCGCGACCGATGCCTTGCGCAGCACCAGTCACGATCACGACTTTATTTTCAAATCTTGGGTTACAGTTCATGAGGTTCTCCGGCTTCTAAACTTAGTTGGCAGAGAATTTTTCAAACAGGAAGCTGGCAGGTTTGACACCTTCCGCATCCAGCCAGCCGCGAACCGCTTCAACCATTGGCACTGGACCACACAGGTAGATGTCGACATCTCCAGCATTCAGCCATTCGTTTTCGATATGACCAGTCACATAACCTTTACGCTCATGTGTAGATTCTGGATTTGCGACCACTGTGCGATATTCGAACCATGGGAATTTGTCTTGCAGTTTATTCAGCTTTTCAATTGCGACCAAGTCGAAGTCATTGGTCACACCGAATACCAGACGTACCGGATGTTCCGAACCTTTTTCTTCCAGAACTTGCAGCATAGACAGGAACGGGGCAATCCCGGTACCACCTGCCAGCATCAATACTGGACGGGTCACATTACGCAGATAGAAGCTGCCGAATGGACCGGTAAAGGTCATTTTGTCACCGGCTTTTGCGTCAGCGCTGAGGAAGCTCGACATTTTGCCGTTCGGCACATTGCGCACCACGAAGCCGGTTAAACGGTTGCCCGGCTTGGAACTGAATGAGTAAGAACGGGTTTCAGTGGTGCCAGGAATGCCGACATTGACATATTGTCCGGCCAGAAAATGGATATCTGGTTGACCATCATCGAGTTGAATATCAAAAGTAATGGTGGAATCAGACAGGTTTTCTACACGGGCCAACGTACCTTGAAATGCATGAATCTCGGTTTTACAGACATCAGAGGAGGCCTGAATTTGGAATACGGCATCCGAAGTCGGTTTACATTGGCAAGCCAGGATAAAACCTTCTGCGGCTTCTTCTGGAGTCAGTGCATCTTCAATGTACATTTCTTCAGGCATGTCATACGCACCTGATTCACAAAAAGCGCGGCACGTTCCACATGCACCGTCACGGCAATCTAGAGGGATATTGATCTTTTGACGGTAAGCTGCATCGGACAAGGTTTCGCCTTGGGCAACACTAATAAAACGTGTAACGCCATCTTCAAATTGGAGTGCAACATTGTGGTTTGACATGGCTGAATATCCTATATAAATCTTTGAAACTTAGCCTTTCAGCCATATTTCCCTGGCTGAAAGGTTTGACCTTGCTGTCGAGACAGTCTTAGAGGTGATAAATGTCGACAACCTGGTTGATGTAATCGTTTTTCAGCACCACGTATTTGCTTAAAATCTGTGGTTTTTCGCCTGAAAAATTGATTACATAACGAGACATACCAAAGTAGCTGTAACTGGTTTTGTAGCGGAAACTCAGGGTATTCCAGTTAAAGCGCACAGTGACCTTGTCGCCATCACGTTCCACAATTTCAATATTGCAGATGTTGTGACTAGTACGGGTATCCGGCATGGTGGCAGATGAACGTTCTGTCTTGATCCGGAACACACGGTCTTCAAGACCCTGACGGTCTGGGTAGTAAATCAGTGAGATTTCAGACTGTGGATCTTCAGTCAGACGGTCATCATCATCCCAAGCAGGCATCCAGAAAGAAGCAGTAGGGGCGTAGCACTGTAACCAGTCATCCCATTGCTCATCATCTAAAAAGCGGGCTTCCTGATACAGGAACTGTGCAATATTTTCTAAAGTGATGTCGCTCATGCGGTTTCTCCTTCAGTGCTTGCAGCAATTTCTTTTTCAGTCGCAATGCCTTTTTTGATCAGCTCTAACCAGTACTGGTGCTGAGCCAGGTACAGGCCTTCATCTTCTGTTTTAATACCAGACAGTTTTGGTTTCAGGCCAATTTCATTGGCTGCATCATCTGGCCCTTGAATCCAGTGCTTAGAACCACGGCACATATCATTCCATTCCAGCGCGATCCCAGCATAACCGGCCTGACAGGCACGGAATTCTTCCAGATCGTCTGGGGTAGCCATACCAGAAGCATTAAAGAAGTCTTCATACTGACGGATACGGCGGGTGCGTGCTTCAGGCTCTTCACCGACAGGACCGATACAGTAAATCGTCACTTCAGTCTTATCGACAGAGATTGGACGCAGAACACGGATTTGTGAGCCGAACTGATCCATGAAGTAAACGTTTGGATAGATACACAGGTTACGTGAACGTTCGATCATCCATTTCGCCATGGCTTCGCCATAACGCTCGGTATATTCATCTTTCTTAGCAAAGTTTGGACGGTCTTCCGGGTTGGCCCATTGTGTCCAAAGCAGCATGTGACCATGTTCAAAGCCGTAAGAACCACCGCCTTGTTTGCCCCATGAACCTGCGCTCATGGCACGAATATTATCGCCAGCTTCTTTTTCCTTACGTTGCTGAGTCGTTGCAGCATAGTTCCAGTGCACGGCAGAGACGTGATAACCATCGGCACCGTTTTCTGCAGTCAGCTTCCAGTTACCTTCATAGGTATAAGTCGACGAACCGCGTAAAACTTCCAGACCTTGCTCAGACTGACCCACGATCATGTCGATGATCTTGGTGGCTTCACCCAGGTATTCTTCCAGAGAAGGAACATCCGGATTCAGGCTGCCAAACAAGAAGCCTTTGTAATTTTCAAAACGAGCTACTTTTTTCAGGTCATGAGAACCGTCCTGGTTAAAGCAATCTGAATAGCCTGCATCAGCCGGATCTTTCACTTTTAACAGCTTGCCCGAGTTATTGAATGTCCAGCCATGGAATGGGCAGGTATAGGTTGCTTTATTGCCACGCTTATAACGGCACAGTTGTGCACCGCGGTGAGAGCAGGCATTGATCATGGCATTCAGTTCGCCATTGCGGTTACGTGCAATGATGATTGGCTGACGGCCAATATGGGTTGTGTAGTAATCGTTGTTATTGGGAATCTGGCTCTCATGGGCCAGATAAACCCAGTTTCCTTCAAAGATGTATTTCATTTCCAGATCAAACAGGGCTTGATCAGTAAATACGGAACGGTGCAGTTTAAATTCACCAGATTCAAAATCATCGACCAGTAATTCATCAATACGGTCTAAATGGCTGGTGTTAATTACAGGAATACGAGGCATGTCCAGTCTCCGACTTTCCAAGGAGGGGAAGTCATCGGGATGTTGCTCA
>NZ_DFDO01000147.1:402-8318 GCF_002367915.1 Acinetobacter sp. UBA3025 | reverse complement strand
TTGATCTTTATCGAGGAAGCGGAAGAGCATCTCGAAACGATTGCCAAGTTCCTGCGTAGCGAAAACGAAAAAGTGCAGGATTATAATGCATTGATTCGTGCTATTCATACTTTGCGCGGCAGTTCGTCCATGGCCCAGATCGAAGAAATCTTCGAGGCCAGCTCTAAAGTAGAACATCTGTTTAAAACGCTGCTTCAGGATGAAATTGCATCCACTTCAAAAGAAACTGCTGTATTAATCCAGTATGCTGAATTTGTCAGTGACTATCTGCATTTGTTACGTCAGGGTGATAGCAGCAAACTGGCAGCAGTGTATGCGACTTTTGAGCGTGTCTGGAATGATTATGGCTTCGCAGCCACTGAAACGGAAACAGTTGAAACCCAAGGTCTGGTGACTAAGCTGGTTGAACTGGAGATTGCCCTGTTGCTGGATGCCGAATTTGAATTCGATAAACGGGCTAAAGTCGATTATCCGGAATATATTCAGGCTTTAAGCGAGCAGGCTGCCGAGCTGCTTGCACATACAGATAACCGTGCCGCACTGGGTATTCATGAGTTTACGACAGATTTAAAATCTGCTTATGATGCCTTGCTGGAAAAACCGGTACTGCTGAATAGTGATTATGCTTATGAGCTGTTTGCCCAGGCACATCAGGAATTCATTCATTTATTCGATACCCTAGCAGCAGGCCAGCGTGTCATTTTGAATGATGATACGCAAAAAACCTTGAGTGAACTGGCTGCATTTGTACAGCAGGACCTGGAAATCTTTGCCGAAGACAATATCCCTGCTGAACAAGTATCAGAAGAAATTTCTATTCCTGAAGCTGCAACCACAGCCAGCATTGACTTTGCTGCTTTAAGTCAGCGTATTGCTTCTGATCGCCAATACATTGACAGCGCAGAAACTCAGCGTGATTTCGATGAGGATCTACTGAATATCTTCCTCGAAGAAGCAGATGAATTACTGGTAGGTATTGATGAAGATCTGAATACCTGGAGTAAGAAGCAGGATGATACGACTTCACTTAACAATCTGATGCGTCATTTGCACACCTTAAAAGGTGGTGCAAACATGATTACCGCTTCTCATATCGGTTCGATCTCGCACGAACTGGAAAGTATTTATGAGCGAATCATCCGTCAGCAGATTGCAGTAACGCCTACTTTGATTCAAATCATTCGTCTGGTGCAAGATAACGTTTCTGACCGTATCCAGTCGATCCGTGATGAAGGTATCGATTATCCAGCGGTTGAAGCAATTTCGATTCTGCAAAATATTCAGGCATTGGTGGCTGGTCAAGCTGTTGCAGCTCCAGTAGAAGCATCAATTCCTGTTGTCGAATTTGAATATGCAGAAGCTACTACTGAATCTGTAGAGACAGTAGATGATGCAGCGGAAGAGATTGCATCAGAAGACACAAGTTCAGATCTAGAAGCTCTAGACTTAGAAGATGAACCAGTTGAGCTTACTGAAACAGAAACTTTGACTGAGCCAGTCGAAGTTGTAGCAGAAGAACGCTCTGAAGAAGATGAACTGAAGTCGATTGTTGAAGAAACCTTCCTGGAAGAATCAGAAGAGATTCTCGACAATACCGAAAAACTGTTGAACCAATGGTTTGATCAGCGTAGTGACCGTAGCTTATTGCTTCAATTACAACGTGCTGCCCACAGTATCAAGGGTGGTGCGCGCATGGTTGAAAACGAACAGGTAGCCAGCATTGCGTATGAACTGGAAACCACATTCGAACAGTTTGCGGTATATCACTTTAACTCGAATGCGTATGATGGCCTGCTGCAAAAAACACTGGCTTGGTTAAGACAAGCCATCTTCCAACGTGACTATAGCAATTTTGAACAGATCCAAAGTAGTCTGAAAAAGATTGCTTATGTGGATGTTACTGCGCAGCTGCCAGAACGTCTGGCTAAAACAGAAACGCTGGTCACTGAAAATAGCTTCGAATTTGTCGAAGGTGATGGTACTGAGCCACCACGTATGATGGGTGAGTGGGTTGATACCGGCAATACCGATACCAGCCACGAGATGATCCGTATCTCTGCTGATCTGGTTGAGAAGATGATCGACCTGTCAGGTGAGAATGCGATTAACCGTTCGCGTATCGAAATGGACTTGGGCCAGCTCGGCAATACCCTGAACGAGATGGAACTGGCAATCAAGCGTCTGGCGGATCAGTTGCGCCGAATGGAAGGCGAGCTGGAATCTCAAATTATTGCCAAACACGGTTCAGAAAACTCGCGTTATGCAGACTTTGACCCGCTGGAAATGGACCAATATTCGTCCCTGAACCAGTTGTCCAAGTCGCTTGCAGAATCTGCTTCGGACTTGGTTGACTTCAAGAGCACCTTATCCGACAAGATTCGTGAAACTGAAGGTTTGTTATTGCAACAATCACGGATTCAGGCCGAGATTCAGGAAAGCCTGATGCGTACCCGGCTGGTACCATTTGACCGGATGTTGCCACGTTTACAGCGTATCGTACGTCAGACTTCTACGACTTTGAATCGTCCAGCTGAATTGATTGTTCAGAATAGTGAAGGTGAATTAGACCGTAATATTCTGGAACGTCTGGTAACGCCTTTCGAACATATGCTGCGTAATGCGATTGACCATGGTCTGGAAGATACAGCAGATCGTATTGCTCTGAATAAACCAGAAGTCGGTTCAATCCTGTTGAATATTAGCCGTCAGGGTACAGATGTCATCGTCTCATTTAGTGATGATGGTAAAGGTATTGATGCTGAAAAGATTCGTGAGAAAGCACTGAGCCAAGGCCTGATCAAAGAAGGTCAGACACTGGATTCGGAAGAGCTACTGCAATTCATTTTCCACCCGGGCTTCAGTACCGCTAAATCTGTAACCCAGATTTCAGGTCGTGGTGTCGGACTGGATGTAGTACAAAGCGAGATCAAGTCGCTGGGCGGTCACGTATCTGTCAGCTCTGAAGTAGGCAAAGGTACAACCTTCACCATTCGCGTACCGACGACTGTAGCAGTTAGCGATGCCTTGATGGTAAAAGTTGGCGATCAGCAATATGCTGTTTCTCTGGCGCAAATCGACCGTATTGTACGTATTGCACCATCTACTCTGGAAACTTACTTCAACAGTAAAGACGATTTCTTCAAGATTGATGGCGTCAATTACAAATTGCGTTACCTGTCTGAGTTCGTATCGAATCAGCCAATTCCACGTCTGAATAATGTGGCGCATTCACTGCCAGTATTGCTGATTAAAGGGAATAGTGGTCAAACCATTGCCTTGTTAGTCGATCAACTCGTCGGTTCACGTGCACAGATCGTGGTGAAACCAATTGGCCACCAGTTCGCCAATATTGGTGTGGTGACCGGTGCGACGATTCTTGGTGATGGTCAGGTTTGTCTGATTCTGGATGGTCAGAATATTGCCCGTCAGATCCATGGTACGCAGCGTGTGAAACACATGCAGGATCAACGCGATGGTTCACGTTCTGGCAATGCTCGCCGTCTGGTGATGATCGTGGATGACTCGGTGACTGTACGTAAGGTGACCTCGCGTCTGCTTGAGCGTCAGGGTTATGATATTGTCACCGCCAAAGATGGTGTAGATGCGATTGAGCAGCTTGAAAATGTCCGTCCGGATCTGATGCTGCTGGATATTGAAATGCCACGAATGGATGGTTTCGAGGTCACGAACCTGGTCCGTCACCACGATATTCACCGTGACCTGCCAATCATCATGATTACTTCACGTACTGGTGAAAAACACCGTGAACGTGCCTTCAGTCTGGGCGTAACCCACTACATGGGCAAACCGTTCCAGGAAGCTGAATTACTGGCGAATATTCAACAGTTAATTGCTGAAAAACAGGGGTCATAAATGAGTCAGAATACGACTAATGCCAAAATGGCTGATCAGATAAGTCAGCAGGAACTTCAGCATTTAATTACGGTATCTACCGGATTTATTGATGCTTATATTATTGACTGTCACGGCAAAGATCCAATGCTGTTACCACAAAATATTGTCCTGTCTGCACTGGATAGTGATACCCAGGTTAAAGTGGTTGAGTGGCATGATGCGCAATTACCGGTTTATGCAGTTAATGATCCTACACGTAAAAGTGGTGTGGCGCTGGTGATTGAAGGAGAAGAGGTGCATCAGCGTTTTGCCCTGATGTGTAATGAAATGCCGAAAACCATTCGTCTGCGTATTTCTGAAGTCGTCGATGCTGATCAGCAAGTGACTGACCCCGCAGTATTCCAGTATGTGCGTATGGGGGATCAGTTATTTCACATCCCGCAAATGGGTTATATTCAGTCTTCAATTGGCTTGTAATTCATTACAAAGCACATAAAAAAAGGAACTCTTCTGAGTTCCTTTTTTTACATCTGGTGATTAATTGGCTAACAGGTTCACCAGAATCTGCTCATAAATTTCAGCCAGTGGTTCAAGGTCTGCAATATCGACATGCTCATTAATTTGATGGATTGTGGCATTCAGTACACCGAGTTCTAGGACTTGTGCACCGGTAGGCGCAATAAAACGACCATCTGAGGTGCCGCCTGAAGTTGATAATTCAGTTTCAGTACCAGTCACAGTTAAAATGGCATCTTTAGCGGCATTCACCAGCTCACCTACTGGTGTCAGGAATGGCAGGCCAGATAAAGTCCATGAAATATCATAGTCCACCTCATGACGATCCAGAATTTCGAGCATACGTGCTTTTAATTCTTCAGCAGTCACTTCTGTTGAATAACGCCAGTTGCAGAGCAGATTCATCGTACCTGGAACAACGTTGGTTGCACCGGTACCGGCATTGATATTTGAAATCTGGAAAGACGTCGCAGGGAAGTATTCATTGCCATTATCCCAGACTGTTTCGCAGAGTTCGGCAATGGCTTTAGACGCTGTATGGATTGGATTTACTGCTAAGTGGGGATAAGCCACATGACCTTGTTTGCCTTTCACAGTCAGGTTGGCATTCAATGAACCACGACGGCCATTTTTAACAATATCCCCCAGTTTATTGGTGCTCGAAGGTTCACCTACCAGACACCAAGTAATTTTCTCATTACGGGCTTCCAGAGTTTCAATTACTTTTACCGTGCCATTGATCGATGGACCTTCTTCATCTGAAGTGATCAGATAGGCAATCGAGCCTTTGTGGTTCGGATATTTTTCGACAAAACGTTCAGTGGCTACAACCATCGCAGCCAAGGCGGTTTTCATGTCGGCACTACCACGGCCATATAGCTTGCCGTCACGAATTTCTGGAGCAAATGGGTCAGAGTTCCAGGCATCCAGGTTGCCGGTTGGCACAACATCGGTATGGCCAGCAAAACAGAAAACCGGGCCTTCAGTACCTTTACGCGCCCAAATATTATCAACATCTTCAAAGCGCATTGATTCAATATTGAAACCCACCTTCTTCAAACGTTCTGCCATGATATTCTGGCAGTCATGATCAATAGGGGTCACAGAAGGCTGACGTAATAATTGCAGGCTTAAATCAAGAGTCGCGGAAGATGTCATATGGTGAATTCATAAGTCGATAAATTTGTCGGCTCTATGATAGGCGAATATGGCCTGTAATGTGAATGTTCCGCATAAAAAAACCCTATCTGAGATAGGGTTTGTGGAGAAGCTAGAAAGAGTTTAGTTTTGACGGATTTCTTCAGAAGTTTTTTCTGCAGTGCCTGTTACAGCTTCGCCTGCTTTAGAAACGTCTTTACCCACACCTTTGACAGTGTTACAGCCAGTTAAAACAAAAGCCATTACCAATGAAGCAGCAAGAATTTTTTTCATCATCATCTCCGTATTATCGATAATAAAATTATTATGATGTGGAACTAAGATTAGAAAATATACGACATAAAAAATATGTGGTTTTCATAGTGCTTCGGTTAATAAATGTAATGTTTTAAAAGGGTTTATGCGCAGGAAAGGGTAATAGAAGCGGGCTACGATACATATAAAAATCCTCTTGATCAGCCTTTTTATAAAGTCCATTTGTCCACCAATAGGGACTTGAACTGCTGATCTGAGCATTGGGGTAAATCCATTCATGACGCTGCAAACGATAGAAATTAGCCGCTGGGTCGGGAATCTGCTGGCCCCATAAGCCTATGCGACGTTGGGTATTGACCCAGCCAGGCAATGTCTGATCTGCACGATGTATTGGAAGATAAAGCTGGCCTTTTAACATGCAGAAACGCTGATCGATCTGCTGATCCAGAGCCTCATCAAACTGGAACTGTTTCTGGGTGAAATGCTTCATTTTACGGATTAAAGTATCGGTGCGGTTCAGGCCATACCAGTTTGGCAGGCTAAAATCGGCTTCTGCGAGGTAGTATTTCAGCGCCACTTCCCAATGTTCGGTCAGACCAGTTTCTGTATTGAGTAACAGAAAATCCAGTTCGCCCAGTGTTTTAGCACCGTCAATTTTTTGAATACTATGACCTAAAAGCTTATAAGGGTGATAAGCATCATCTAGCAGCCAGAACCAGACCAGCATTTCAAAGCGCAGACCCAGCCGGGTGCTTTTAAGCTGCTGCACGAATTGCTCCAGCTCTTCTGGATGCCGGTCCAGATATTTCAGACGTGGATGATAATTTTGCAGGTGATGTTGCCAAGTCTCAGAATCATGTAAGTCAAAAGCATGGACGACTTCAAGTTCGACTGGAATTTGAGACAGAAGGTTTGGACTGCCAACAGCAAATGCCAGTTGCCGCACCAAAGGATGCTGATAAAATTGCCATGCTTCTACAAGATGATGATTTAGACTGGAAAAGGGCATAGCACATCCTGTGAAAAGTGCACAAATACAACGGACAGATTTTAAAAACACTTTATACTACCCCTAATTTTGTGGGTAGGACTGATTTATGAAAATATTGTTTTGGCGAAGCCTGGTCGTACTGTTTGTCGTACTGGGCTTTATCGGTGCAATCTTGCCCGGCATGCCAACAACAGTATTTTTAATCTTGGCGGCTTGGGCGGCATCCAAAGGCTGGCCGCAAATGGATGCATGGCTGCTGAATCATCCAAAATATGGTCCGACTTTAAGAGCCTGGCGTGCCAATGGTACTGTGCCACGCAAGGCCAAATGGCTGGCCAGTATCATGATGTTCATCAGTGGCATTATCATGTTATTTACGACAGCACCGCTGGCAGTCAAAATCTTTACTGATGTGACCATGCTGATTGTGGCGATCTGGTTATGGCGTCGGCCCGAACCTGTTCAGGACATGATTCATCCAGAACACATGGCCACAAAGAAAGTAGAACTAGAAACCATCAAGACAGAGAAAGAGAAGTCATGAGCTATTTGCAGCTGGATCAGGCAGAAATCCTGATTGATCTCGCCCAACAAAAACTATATTTGCCAAAATATAATAAGCAATACCTGATTTCTACGGGTAAGAATGGCATTGGCGAAGCAGAAAATAGTGGCAAGACGCCTCGTGGCTGGCATAAAGTCGCTGAAAAGTTTGGCCAGCAGGCACCTTTAAATAGTGTGTTTATTGCCCGTCAAGCGACAGGTGAAATTTATAATGCAGAACTGGCACAGCAATTCCCGCAGCGAGACTGGATTCTCAGCCGGATCTTATGGCTAAGTGGGCTTGAAGAAGGGTTTAACCAGGGCGAAGGTTGTGATACTTACCAACGTTATATCTATATTCATGGTACGCCTGATTCTGAGCCGATGGGTATTGCAATGTCACATGGCTGTATCCGCATGCGGAATACGGATGTGGCCGAGCTATTTGAACTGGTGAATGAAGATGCGCTGGTCTATATTTCAGAACAACCTTTGAATCTGACTGTTTAAATGACTTAAATGACATAAGAAAATTTGTGGATGATTTAAAATTAATTGAAATATCTTCTATTTAAATAAGGGAAAGTAGATGAGGTCA
>NZ_DFDO01000147.1:0-299 GCF_002367915.1 Acinetobacter sp. UBA3025 | reverse complement strand
AGGGAAAGTAGATGAGGTCATCGATCATCTATGTACTCTACTTTAACAGCCAAATAGAGTTAGAAACATGATTTATAGTCTGCCAATAAAAGTCATCAATTTGTTCTTACAAGGCTGCAAGCTTTTAAAATAAAGATTACAGGATCACAACGTTGCGGTGAGCTGGGCTTTGTATAATCTTTCAGCAATACTGAAGTCTGTTGCATGTTCTGGTCTCAATTTTCATGAGTAAAACCGTAAAAATTCGGCTTTTAGTTTCAGAGAGTGTCCTTAGAAAATCGGTATAGACTTAAAAAATA
>NZ_DFDO01000103.1:0-7455 GCF_002367915.1 Acinetobacter sp. UBA3025 | reverse complement strand
CTTACAGAATATTAACCGCTATATTCTGGAACAGATTGAAACCGGCTATCTGGTTTTAGATGAGAATTACCATGTCGTGCTCAGTAATCCGGCTGCCTGTCATCTGCTCGGCATTGAGCCAATGTATGCCCATGAAAGATTTTCGTTATACCAATCTCAAAATGACCTGTTTGAACTGATCCGTTTTGAAAATCTGGAAAATGGCGAGCGGTTTCAATTTGAATCCCAGCAGAGTCGTTATAATATTCACGTGCAGGTACAAAAGCTGATTGTGCCGCACCAGACTCTGACTCTCCTCGTGCTGCAAGATGCCCGCAAACTTAATCAGCAGGTGCAACAGTTAAAGCTTGCTGCTCTAGGCCAGCTTTCCGCCAGTATTGCCCATGAAATTCGCAATCCTCTGGCTGCCATTGTACAGGCCAATGATCTTTATCTCGATTCTGAACCTGAACAGCAACAAGTTCTGCATCAGATGATTAGCCGACAGGCCACCCGGATTGACCGGATTATTCAGGACACCCTGAATATGGTGAAGAATAAAGAAACCCATCCAGTCGTAATTCAGCTGAATGAATTTATACCACTGTTTATTCAGGAAGATTTAGCAGATGTGGCGGACCAGATTCAATTTAATATTGATGTACCACTGGCAATTCAGTTCGATGAAGCCCAGTTACGTCAGATTCTGATTAATCTGATTCGTAATGCTATCCGGCATAATTCACCGGATTCACCCCATATTCAATTGAATATTCACCCATATGAACATAAGGTATGGATAGATGTCCGGGATTTTGGCTCTGGTGTTGCCACCCATGATCAGGAATTATTATTTAAACCTTTTTTCAGCACATCTATCCATGGAACGGGACTCGGACTATATTTATCACACAGTTTTTGTGAAGCCAATCAGGCACAACTCAACTACATTTCACAAGAACAGGGCGCATGCTTTCGGATTAGCTGTCAACGTGTGACAGCATAAAAGGAATAAGGGGAAATATTGTGGAACAACAACCACTGGTCTTATTGGTGGATGATGAGGAAGATCTGTGTACCCTCATGCAAATGTCATTGATGCGCATGGGAATCCGTACGCATATTGCCCATTGTCTGGAAGATGCAAAAAAAATTCTGACAGATCATCAATATGATGCCTGTCTGACAGATCTAAATCTTCCTGATGGCAATGGTCTGCAATTACTGGACTGGATTAACCAGCATTCCCCTCACCTTCCGGTAGCTGTTCTAACGGCCTATGGCAATATGGAAATTGCTATTGCTGCACTCAAGGCAGGTGCATTTGACTTTGTCAGCAAACCAATCAATCAAAAGCATCTGGAACAACTGCTGCAAAAAGCACTAAATAAACCAGTGGATTATTATCAGAATAATTCCAATGATTCATTAGAACACAAATTGCTGATTGGGCAATCCCTGCCTATTCAGCAATTACGTGTCACCTTGAAAAAAATTGCCCGCTCTCAGGCTCCGGTATTTATTACTGGTGAATCAGGTACCGGGAAAGAAGTCGTGGCCAATCTGGTCCATCGTCTCAGCAATCGCAATGAAGGACCTTTTATCGCGATTAACTGCGGTGCAATCCCGACTGAATTGATGGAAAGCGAACTGTTTGGCCATAAGAAAGGCAGCTTTACGGGTGCGACACAGGACAAACAAGGACTAATTCAGTCTGCCCATGGAGGCAGTTTGTTCTTAGATGAAATTGCCGAATTACCGCTCTCTATGCAGGTCAAACTGTTACGTGCCGTCCAGGAAAAACGCATTCGTCCAGTCGGTTCCGATACCGAAATTGATGTCGATTTCCGTGTTATTAGCGCCAGCCATCAGGATCTCGATGCGCTGGTACAACAAGGTAAATTCCGTCAGGACTTGTTCTTCCGTATTCACGTGATGGATCTGGTCTTACCACCACTGCGTGAGCGCGGCCAAGATATTCTGCTCCTCGCTGAGCATTTTGTTCAAAAGATCTGTCAGGAATGGGAGATTCCTGCGAAAAAACTGACGGAACGGAGCAAGGAATTTTTACTGGAGCAATACTATCCGGGCAATGTACGCGAACTGCGTAACATTATTGAACGAGCTATTACTTTGAGTGATGAAGACAAGATTGATCTTCAGCATCTGCAAACTGCTCCACTGCGTCATACGGTATCCGTCCAATCAGAAACGGCAAATCTGGCAGAGCCGACCTCATCTACGGATCAGATCATTATTCCCAAGAAACTCCCCGAGGAAGGTCTGGAACTGTATTTAGAAAAGATTGAAAAAGAAATTCTGCTGAATGCTTTGAATCTGACGCATTGGAATCGTACATTGGCCGCCAAAAAACTCGGTATGTCGTTTCGCTCTTTACGTTATCGTCTGAAAAAATTCGGACTGGATACCGAAGAAGAGGAATAATTATTTCTGCAGGAGCAGCAAGTCTGTGACGTGATCCAGATAGCTCTCCTCACGCGCATCCTGACCGAGAGGATAGGTGAAATGTGGCTGAATCCCCTGTCCTTCAATCATATTGCCGCTTGGGCTAAAGTATTGCGATACAGTCATCTGCAAAGCAGAGCCATTGCTCAAAGGAAACAGTTTCTGCACCACCCCTTTGCCATAGCTCTTTTCCCCTACCACCCAGGCACGATTATGTTCTTTCAGAGCAGCAGTAAATACTTCTGCAGCGGAAGCCGAACGGTTATTAATTAGAATCCCGACTTTCAGATTTTGAAATTCAATTCCTGGAAGTGCCTGAAATTGCTGATTACCTTCAGAACGGCTCTTGGTCGAGACAATAATGCCCTGATTCAGGAACAAATCTGCTGATTCAACAGCCGCAGACAATAAACCACCCGGATTATTACGTAAGTCAAACAGCACTGCTTTCAGGCGATTGGTTGAATAACTTTCAATAATTCGCTTGATTTCATTAGCAGTATCTTGCTGGAAAACTTTGACTTGCAGCACCAGAACCTGATTACTGTGCAGCGTCGATTTAATCTCGGTATCCACTTTGGTATTGCGGACCAGTGTAATCGGTACACTTTGCGCAGAAAGCTGAAGCGTTAAAGTAGAGCCAATGGCACCAGTCAATAAATCTCGCACCTGCTCACGTTTCAGCACACTCAAGACCTGATCATCAATCTTATAAACTGTGACACCATTGCGAAGGCCTTGTTTGGCAGAGTCAGCATCCGGACTTAGGCCTTGTACCATCCATTGTTTTAGCTGTGGATTAAAATGCAGATCAAAATCAATACTGGCCAGATCACCTTCAGTATATTCACGCAGCTGTTTATAGTCTTCAGGAGATAAATAGCGGGAATAGCGGTCTAAGCCACTTACCAGACCTTGAATGGCTTGCTGGAAAAGCACATCGTCATTTTTGTCTTGAATATAATTATCTTTGACGATGCCATAAATCTGAACAAATTCCTGGATGGATGTTACAGGAATTTCATTATAGACCTGTTCATCCATTTCCAGCTCATCAAGTGCCATCTCGGTTGAAACGGCACTCCATGCGGAATGACTCAAACACATCAGTAAGCAGGATAAGACTACAGACTTGCCATGTGTTTTTATCATTCTTATACCTGTTTTATAAAAGATTAAGCATGCAGCTCAATAAGATTGCGACCTTGCATTTCAGCTGGTACCGGAATTTGCATCAAGTTCAGCAGGGTTGGTGCGACATCAGCCAATACACCACCTTCTGCGATTGTTGCAGAGCTTGGACCCACATAGATAAATGGAACCAGTTCAGTGGTATGCTGGGTATGCACCTGACCGCTCTGATAATCCTGCATTTGCTCCACATTACCATGGTCTGCAGTAATAATCATATGACCTTTTTTTGCCATCACAGCTTCATAAACTCGGCCTAAGCAAGTATCCACGGCTTCAACTGCTTTCACTGCTGCATCAAATACACCAGTATGGCCGACCATATCACCATTGGCATAGTTCACAACCAGTAGGTCAAACTCGCCTGAATTGATCGCTGCCACCAGTTCATCTGTTACTTCATAGGCACTCATTTCCGGTTTCAGGTCATAAGTCGCAACATTTGGAGATGGGATCAGGATACGTTTTTCACCTGGATATTCATCTTCACGGCCACCGCTAAAGAAGAAGGTTACATGCGCATATTTCTCAGTTTCTGCAATACGTAGCTGAGTTTTGCCCAGGTTCGACAGATACTCACCTAAAGAATTTACCAGCGCTTCTGGCATATAGGCTACTGGCGCATCAATGGTCGCCTGATAACGGGTCAACATCACGAATTTCGCCAGATTCGGTACAACCTTACGTTCAAAACCGGCAAAATCTTTTTCAACAAAGGCACGAGTCAATTCACGGGCACGGTCAGCACGGAAGTTCATAAATACAACGCTGTCGCCATCCTGAATCTTCACAGTGTCGCCAATGCGAGTCGCTTTTACGAATTCGTCTGATTCCTCTGCAGCATAAGCCTGTTCCAGACCTTCAACTGCACTAGCTGCAGTACGCACTGCTTCACCTTCAGTCAGCAGACGATACGCTTGCTCTACACGATCCCAACGGTTGTCACGGTCCATGGCAAAATAACGACCGATCATGCTGACAATACGACCCTGGCCCGGATATTGAGCAAATAATGCATCCAGTTTTTCTAAAGAGGGTTGCGCACTTTTTGGTGGCGTATCACGGCCATCCAGGAACGCATGCAGATAAACCTGAGCACCGCGTTTTAAAGCCAGTTCAGCCATCGCCACGATATGATCTTCGTGTGAGTGCACACCGCCTTCAGAAAGAAGGCCCATAATGTGGACTGCGCCATTTGCTGCTTTGGCTTTTTCAACCGCATCCACCAGCACTTCATGTTCGAAGAAAGCACCAGTACGGATATCTTTGGTAATACGGGTAAAGTCCTGATAAAGCACACGGCCAGCACCGAGATTCATATGACCAACTTCAGAGTTCCCCATTTGACCATCAGGCAGGCCGACATCTTCACCTGAACCTGAGATCAAACCATGCGGATGCTTTTCCTGCATAGCAGTTAAATTTGGTCGTTTAGCCGCTAAAAACGCATTGTCTTCGACCGCTTCGCGATGACCCACACCATCCATAATCACCAAAACGTGAGGGATTTTGCCAGCAGTTGCATCCGTCATAATGAAATACTCTTTTCGTCTACGAATTAATCGCTCTAGTTTACCGAATTTTGCAAAAAGAGGCCATGACCAGACGATGGTTTAAGCCTCTTGTTGCGATTGATTTCTTCTATTTTCCTGTAGTTTAGCGGGCCCGATGGAGCAAGTAACCGCCAATAGCAAACATCAGCAAAATAGGAATAAATACAAACCATGCCGGTGACGGCGCATAGACCAGACTGGCATAACCGAGAAAATCCTGCAGATAGAAGAAGCCTAACCCTGCGAATAACGCAATCACCAAACGGAAGCCCATCGATTGCTGACGCAATGGCCCAAAGATAAATGAACAGGCAATCACTACCAGCGCAATCAGGGCAAATGGCGAACCGACTTTCTGCCAGAAAGCCAGCTGATAGGTTTTAGGTACCTGACTATATTCATGCATATAGCTCATAAAGCTCACCAGCTGGCTTGGCGATAAATCTTCCGGATCAATCGTCACCATATGCACATATTTCGGCTGCAAGGCCAAAGCCAGTGGTTGCTCATCATGCTGTACCAGTGTCGCATTGCCGTTTTGTAAAATATCAAACTGTTCTGTGCTATCTAGTTTCCAAGCCCCATCTTTGACGAATTCACCCTGCTTGGCATCCAGAGTACCCCGCAGTCGGTAATTGTCATCAAAGTCCAGCATCTGTACATTTTTCAGCTGGCCCTTGGCGTTGGCATAATCAATATAGATAAAGCGATTACCCTCACGCGTCCAGTAACCTTTCACTTCACCAATTTTGACCGGTTTGTTATAGCTTTTGACTGCTTTGGCCTGTTCATTGGTATATGGAATCACCCATTCGCTCAGGGCAAACGACAATACGACCAATAGCAATGCTGAACGGATCACCCAGCCGACAATACGCCACAGGCTAACGCCAACTGAACGCATTATGATCAGTTCACTATTGGAAGCTAATGTACCCAAACCGAGTACCGCACCAATCAGTGCCGAAATTGGCAGGATTTCATACAAATAATTGGGTGCGCCCCAGAGTACATATTTCAAGGCATCCCAGGCACCATAGCCTTCTTTCAGGGAACCCAATTCACCTAAATACGTAAATAAGACCTGCAGACCTGAAAGAACAGCTGTTGCCCCAAGCATCGCCAGCGCAGTGGTTCCGGTCACATGTTTGGCAACTATACGACGTGCTAACATTGTTAAGACCTCACTCGCTGAATCCGTTTTTTAATTTTTGGCGCCAAATTCTGTTTACGTGAGAACAATGCACCGGCTATAGCATAAATGATCAGGACCAATGGATAAGCCCAAATGCCCATTTCCGCCTTACTGACCCGGGTTTTGATTGCCATCAGGGCGACAATCAGGCTGGCAAAGATCATCAGTGCCGGGAATAATTTGAGATAGCGACCTTGACGTGGGCTCACTTCAGACAGGGCTACAGACAAAATCAGGGCAATTACAATGGCAAATGGTACAAAGACACGCCAGCCAAGCTCACTGGCTACCACCGGATCCTGACGGTTTTTCCAAAGCTGTCCGGTCGGCAAGGCCTCGACTTCATCACTGGCCAGTTCTGCTTCTTTATCACTTTCGATCCGTAAACGATAGCTTTCAAATTCAGCCTGGATATATTGCGGCGTGCCTGGATAAATTTCATAGCGGCGGCCATTGACGAGATCGACCACATTGGCCGCATCATTCGGCATTTCAATTCGGGTCGCTTCCTGCGCCAGAATCATCACATCTGGCTTGCCTTCTTTTTCCACACGCTGATAGAAGAAGATATCTTTCAGGTTTTTGCGATCTTCGGATAGATCTCCGGCATAAATGGTATAAGGTCCGGAAGAGATAAATTCTTTGGGCCGAACCAGATCAAAGCCGGTTCGTACTGCCTGCTCACTGGTCAAGGCTTCGAACCGTCGAATCCCCCACGGTGAAGCCCACAACATGAGAAAGCCTTGTGCAAGGAGATAGACCAAAGTCATCGGAATCAAAAGACGTGCCAGCTGATGCCGGCTAATTCCGCTACCATTTAAGACCGCCATCTCATGATCAACATAGAGACGACCAAAGACCAGCATTAAGCCAATAAAGAACCCAAGTGGAAGAATCAAGGTCAGGAATTCAGGCAAACGATAACCAATGATGCTGAACAGGATTCCAGCATCCAGACGCCCCTGTGCGGCCACACCAAAATACTTGATCAAACGACCGCCCATCATGATAAGGGTCAGTAAGGCAATCACCACCAAGGAGGTCGATACCACTTGCTTGACCAGATAACGC
>NZ_DFDO01000062.1:0-13285 GCF_002367915.1 Acinetobacter sp. UBA3025 | reverse complement strand
TCTACTTTAGTAGGCATGCTAATTTCTCGAAATATCCAACACGCCGATCATATATATAAAATATAAATTATGATATTAAATAAGGATAAATATCCTTAAATATGAATAAAATAATTTTTATAAATAGTCAATTTCTATATTTAAACAGGCACAAAAAAAGACGCTAATGCGCCGTGGAGTTCATTGTGCCTGTATGAGTTTATGCAGCTACACTGAAGCGCTCAATATGACCAAATACACTAAGCTCTTCGTCATTTGCTTTAGTAATATCCGCCAGTGCTTCACCTTCAATTGAATAAGATCCGAAGTCCTCATGAATTAGATCAAATTCAGTGTCTGGTGAAAATTCGACGCGCCATAAAGTTAAGATCACCTTATCACCTGTAACAGTATCAATGCCTTTAAACAGCAAGCGATATTCATTACCCAGGTTTGTTGCAATTGTCGTACGTGTCTTAGCACCAGACTTGGCTGAAAACTTAACTGGACCAGTTACAGCTTCGTTAAAAATTACGGTGCCATAAACTGAATCAAGCAAATATTTGTCTGCCTCAATAGCAGCGTCCGAACTATCCTTAAAAGCCACTTCGCTTAAATTGCGATGGCCCAGATCGATCATGGCACCAATCTGTACTGTACCTAAATCGATATCAGTCAGCTGAGTTTCAGGGATTTCGATTGATTTGCCACTTAGGACCATTGCTAAGTTTTGCTTTGTTACTTCTTCAAGCGTACCAGAGATAGCCACTGCAGTTTGTTTGCGTAGTACCGCATCCTTAGCACGAAGGCCGGTTTTGCTTTCATAGTGATCCGTTGATTCACTAGAAATAGCAATTTGCAATTCCGGTGTATTACCTACAGGCAATAATGCGGAAGGTACACTATTAACCATCTTCGCCAAATGAAGCTCACCTTGAAGCGAGATTAAATCTGATTTAGCCATTACTTTTCATCCCCTGTAGTTTTCTTGGCTGGAGCAGCTTTAGGTTCAGGCAATTCCTGAATGACACCATCTGCCAGTAATTTTTTGATTTGTGCATCATCCAGCCCACCAACGATATCGTCTTTCTTAAAACGACCTACAGGCTGCAATGCTTTGTATTGTTTTGCCATGACTGGCTCCTAAATGAATTTTTGTGATTCAAAAATAATCGTGATGTATGCAAAGCCTGGACTATACCCATCCCGAACCGAAATCATTTCTAGTGCCGTTCGTGATGCCTGAGGCTGCCAGCCGGAAAGTAATTGAATGACCTTCTCGGTTAACAACCCAGCTTCATCACTCACCGCTCGGCCATCAGTCATTTGAGATTGAGCATTTCGACATGCAACCGTAACCGCCCATTGCTGACCGATCTGATTGATACTTCCACGACCTGCGCTGGCTTTCTTGTCAATACGGACAAAATTGACATGCGCAGATGGCGTGACTTGTGACATCTCGGTGACCATAACTGAATTCAACGGCGTGTAGATCTTTAGAAGTTCTGGAATTTCCTTCAGCTTGTTTGTGATCTCATCACGTACCGCGAAGAAGGTGCTCATCGATAAAACTCCCGACAATATCTAAAACCATGACTTCATCTTCAGCATCAATACCAAGCTGAGTCCGAGGTGGAATAATGGATTGCTTAACTTTCCGATATTGACCACCCACTGCAAAAGTAATGTATTGGCCATTCTTAGGTAGGATTGTTGCGCCGTAATGCAGATGCGGTGCATACGCAACATCAGTGCCCACTTCCACACCATTTGAAAGAACATTGTGTGTGTAGGAATTCATCAGGCGGCCAGTATCTCGAAGCGTTTCACCACCCTGCATACGTGCACGCCATGAAATCTTCCACGGGTTCCCATCTACATCAGTACCCGTTAAGAATCGATGCTGCACACTATCCACAAGTCCAGCACCAATCTCATCAAACAGCTGGTTCTTTAATGATTCAAAGTTACCTAATTGATTAAGTATTGCTTCAATCGGTGAACTATCTGCCTGAATGGTTATTGCAAAAGCCATAAGCACCTCACTTCAAGCTGGGCATCTGGTCCAGAATAGAATCTCCAAATACACCACCGGTATATGAAGTACCGACTGGCGCCGTTGAAGGTCGTCCTTTAGGTTGGTCATCCACGATCTGGTTTGTTTCAGGTAACTGAATCTGCAAATGTGCTTTGTTATCAGCCACACGCTTTAAGAATGCAATTGCATCTTCATAGCGTTTTCGCACCTCATCGGTTGGCTGCTCAAAATGAAGGCGGTAGCGTGCAATATCACACGCCATACGCTTTAAATTACTCGGCACATTGGGAAGCGGCAAAGGATAACGACCACCGATATGACCGTTAATCTCCTCCATTGCATCCTGGATTGCATCATTAATTGCTTGAGAACCTTTTGCTGCATCTTCATACATCAATTTCAGGTTCTCAATTGAAGCCCCAAATCGTGCGACCAAATCTGCTTCAGTCGCATACATAGATCACCTACTTGGTTTCGTCAGCAGGTTTTGAGTCTGCTTTAGGTTTTGCAGCAGGCTTCGCCTTTTCAAGTTCAGCCACTTTTGCTTTTAGCTCGGTAACTTCTTTTTCAGCCTTCACTTTCGCAACTTCAAGATCAGTGTTGGCTTTTTCAAGTTCAGCTAAACGTGCAGCGGCACCATCTGCCTTAGGTTCTTCCGGCTCTTGATATTCTTCAATAGCCCCAGACGCTAAAAGGGCCTGAAGTTGTTTAGCTTCAAGCCCCTCAATTTCCTGACCTGGACGGAAGTGTCCGATCGATTGTTTTGCAATGTACTTTGGCATTTTGATCTCCTTATACAAATCCACGTCCACCGACTAAACCGTTCTTGTTATTAGGAACAGCAAGTGGAGATGATTCAGCTAATAATTGAATGCTTGAAGGGTTCTTTTCCTGCCATTGGCTTAAATAGAATTCTAGAGCTTGGCCAAATGCTTCAACGTTTTGCAATGCACAGTGAGCAATCCAACCATTAGCATCAGAAACCAGCCCAAAGAAATCTTCTGGAATGAAACGCTCAACACTTCCATTCATGCTGTGTTTAGCATCATAGGTCCAGATTTCTAGGTTATCGATGGTACCGCGGAATTGGGGTTTATCAGATTGATCAAAGGTTGGAGTAAGTGGAACACTCACACCCGCATATGGAGCAATGAACTTTTCCTTAAACTCAGGATCTTTAATCAGCGTGTTATACACTTTTGACGTAGTTAAGGCCATGATTGGTGATGTACCAGCATGCTCAACAGAAAGATCAATCATCGCTTGAATATCTTTGACTGGAGTAGCACCCGCTTGGCCCCATTTGATCAACGGCGTAAAGTTACATGCTGCATTACGTTCATAATCTACTTCATACATCGGGAAGTCTGCAGAAGCAAAAGTGGTTTTACCGTAGAGAAGCACATCACGAGCAATTAATAGCTTTCGGTTTTCGATAGACTGACGCAGATACAATGCTTTTTGAGCCTGATCGATTAACAGCAGATCTGCATCTGATAAACGATTTGAACCAGTTGCAATCACACCAAATTGACGTAAACGTGCGATCAGAGCAGTGTTTTGCACTTCACTTGGCATGACTGTCATCATTGGTTTCAGATAAGCTGGCTTAACGAATTTCACGTTACCAGATTCACCTACTTTAATCTGACGTCCAGCTGCAGTCGGAGTAACAAACGGCGCAAGTGGAGTCGCTGTATTTAGCTCACCTACTGGAACTTCTTTTTTAGTGTAGGAAACACGCTGAGGGAAAAAGCGGTCCATCAGCCAGGTATCTACCTTTTGAGTGGTATCAGTCAGTAATACCAGCTGTGGCACATCCAGTAATTCCACTGGTGCATTTTGAAATGTAAAAGTTTGACTCATGTCTTAGTTCCCCACAACTTTACGAAGTTCGATTTTGTTTTTTAATGCTTGTGCACGTACTGCATCATATTGAGCAGTAGTCAGAGGTGTTCCATTCACTGTAACTACTGCAATATCAAATGGGCCTTGCACGTAGATCGGCATTTCAAGATTATTAGCCGCATGGTAAGTAGATTGCGCTGCGGTGAAATCTGAAACAGCAATTGCATTCCATTCACCTACTACACCTTCAGTGACAACAGGATGATCAGCAACGTTATCGGCACTCACGTTAAGTAAATCGCCGCGTTTATATGCTGTAGCAGTTTTTACTTTGGCATTTTCTGTACGTACGCCGTCACCGACCACTAGCTGTTTATTTTCAATAGTTCCTGTTACGACTTGGCTCATGATTTAGCTCCTTGTTGCTGTGCTGCTACAAACTGATTAAATGCCTGATCTAAAGCCGAGCCTTGTGGAGCTTGACCACCTTGCCCCGGATTGGCTTGATGAGTGAACAAGTGAGCAAATGCCGGATTCACACTTGGTGTTTGTTGTGTCTGTGGTGTAGCTGGTGGTTGCTGGCTACCTGCAGAAAATTGACGAAGTTGCTTAGCCGAGAATGCAAATGCAGAATCATCAAGCTTTTTCATTTCTTCAACATCTTCAGCGCTAAACTCTTTGCCTAGGTCTTTACCTAATGCAGTGATTTCAGCTTCACGTTTTGCAGCAGCGAATTGTTTGTTTTGTTCAGTCAGAGTATTCACCTGACCTTCCAATTCGGTAATTTTGGCCTGAGCCTTTTCTAATTCGGTCACGTCTGTGTCCTCTGGTTGATTAAATTGTTTTGGAGAGTGACTTGCTGCCACTGCGTTTGTATTGTCATCCGCACCCAAAGCACAGAAAGACACTTCACGGATACGACCACCGCGGAACACCGTGATAGGGCCTTGATGCAATTTCCCATTTACAGTGACTGATGCACCTGCTTGAATTTCTTCAACTGCGGAGGGTTCAATGCGCACTGACATCTGCCATGGAAAGCCATCGTCAGAGTCCTGGGCAACCTGAGTACCGAACTCATTACTCATTAGGTCACCTGAAACTGTTAGACCGTTCTGGTGATCAATGCTATGGCTATTAATGGCTCCAGCACGTTGCCGAGTTGAGTGATCCAGTAACGCAGGAATTCGACCTTTAATTTGCATAGAATCAAGATCAAAGATGATTCGATCCCAATACCAATGATCGGTAATAACTTCACCACTGTATGCAACACCGGAGAAAGTACGCTTCTTCTTGCCTTCTTCAGCTTGGTCAACATTTAAATTTCCAATCTGGAAGCAATACTGATTCGGCTTATGTTCCTCTTCTTTTGGCATTTCTCATGCTCCATAAAAAAACCGCCCTTTCGGACGGCGTAAAATAGCTACAAATAAACCCACCGAGGTGGGTAAATAGTTCAAGTATTCTTTATAGGTATCAGCTTAAGTTTCCATTCACTATCAAACCTCTTATTTAGAAAGTTTGTTATCTGGTTCTCACGATCTTTGAACTCATATGGAGTTAAGACTATTGCATTCCTTCCGCTAGATACCCCATACCTTGTAAATCCCGTAAGCGCTCTCCTTGTAGAAGTATTATTTGACAAAAGAACCCTTGCCTTTCCTTCTCTTATTAAACGCTTTCGGCCTCTTATTTTAGGGCACTTATCTGCAGGTATTTCGATCTCAATTGCAAAACAAACCATATCCCAACCAAGTGACTAAGCTGTACAGATTTTATAAGTCTACTTTGCTCCTAATCCAATATTTAAATATTCCATTCGTTGTATAAAAAATGTAGCTTAAACATTGTCCTATAGCAGATTAGTTAATTAAAAGATTAATTAACTAGTGGTCTGATCGTATAAACCATCTGCCCTTCAACCGCTTCAATCGAAACAACCTCAAATGACAATCCCATCGGTATTAAAACGCCGTTACCAGCATTCAACATATCCAGATCAACACCCAAGCCTTTAGCATTCTCAATCTTAATCACGATATCTGAAGCTGTATCAGCCATCAGCAACGGCGCATTCAATTGAAGTGTTTGCCCTACCTGATAAGCCGCTACTTGATTAAGAGTTGCAGCACCTACTACGGTAGAAGCCGTATTGCTTGCCACAGTTTGAATCGCTGCCATGTCTGCACTCAGCCAGCGCTTAAGTACATCATCAGCTAGTGAGCCTGTAGCAGAGTTTAAATAGCCAGTCAGTGCGGCATCATTTCCCTGCACATAGTCCAAGAAGGTGCGAATCGCACTTGGTCGAATGCTTGGATCAAGTGGTATTACTGTATTGGCCACAGTATCGAATAAGTCCCGAGTCTTATCATCCATCGGAGTAAATAGGCTGGTGAGCTTTTTACTCGCCGTCCATTCAGCCTTAATAACTTCTTTCTGCTCCAGGAGATATTCCTTATCTAAACTCGAAGCACTGATCTTTTTATCAACCAGTGATTCAAGTTCACCAAACTGCAATGGATGCGAACTCCAATCTAAGGCTTCAGCTACCTCAGGCAACTGATCATCTGGCGTAATGCCGTATTTCAATGCCTGCTTCTCAGTCAGAGCAACTACAGTACAGCGACAACGAAAGCCCAACGGCGGGTAATGTGTCAGCCAGAATGGATGATCAATTGGCAGCACAATCCGGTTCAAAGCCAAATGACTCGGACGCACGCGACTATCATTGATCGCCGAGTACATCAGATATTGTCGCTTGGCCTTGTTCCGTTGCTGTTGTTGCCACCGCCCATGACCATAAGCGCTCTGGATATTGGTACGGAATACATTGTCCAAATAATGCTTTGGCAGAATGATTTCAGATTCTTCAATCAGCTTCTGGAAGTCTTTAAAAGTACCGCCGTCGGCAATCGATTTATTCACCGCCTTAATGACAGTTTCAATCTGCTCAAGACTCGATAGAAAGCTAACCGTGGTTGCCATCTGCCGAGTCTTTAGATCCATTGAATAAAACTCGTCAGGCAGTACAATCTTTTTACTGTGAGCGTACCGAAGCGCCTCAAGAAACGTGACTGGTTGCATAGCTTACTTCCCGTTTTGAGCCGTCACATACCCCAACACATCTGCAGCAAATAAAGCCTGATCCAGATTAGCTGTGAACTGTGTCTGAGTTGCACCAGGTATTAATTGCATTAGGTTGTAAGCCAGACTTTCAGGGCTATCCGATTTGAATACCAATTCCTTGACCTGATCCGGTTTCAGTAGCTGCAATTCATCCTGGCCATCAGTCAGCTCTTCAACTTCCTGTTGTTCAGGTGAGAGCTTGTTTGCTGTCGCCTTGAAGTTGAATGCCTGTCGAGGTAAGGCTGTGAATTGATTGAAGCCAGTTTGGACTTGATCAACCAGATCTTCTTCTTGCAGTCCATACTCACGAATGAAGTAATCTTTAGAAAGATTGGCACCTGCATTTTTTAAGTGTACATCTCGTTCTGCCTGGTCTTTATTCAGTGGTTTTGGCTTTTCACCCAACATAACTGTATATTTAGACCACCCATTCAAGACACATAATGAGTCGACTACAGCTTGCAGGGTTGGAGTCACCAATCGAATATCTGACTTCAACTTGTCCAATCTTACATTTTCATGCACTTGGCCAAGGCTATAACTTCCCTTTCCATCTGTTCCACTGGTAAGCGTCTGCCCTAATACAACCTTTTGGATCTGGCGAATCAGTTGGTTATTGAATGATTCAAACGCAGCACCAGCAGTACCACTTGTCCCTGATGTAGACAAAATCTGAACATCATCATCTGCATCAATCGATAAGACGCTCTGTGCATGTGCATTTAACAATGCTCTGCTCATGTCCTCGGTTTCAGTATCTTTACATTTACCCAGTAAGATCGGCGTCCCAAAACGCTCCAGAAATTTAGCCCAGAACTTGAATCCATTCTGTTTAAAGAAGAACAACCAATACAGGGTAGCCAATAGCGCTTTGCCATAGGGCTGTTCATATGTAGCCTTACGGCGTGTTAAAAAGAATTTGAATACCTGATCCACTTCATGCTCGGTACCAATGCCTTCTGGTCGGTAAATTAAGCGGCCATCATTTTTAGGTTCAAACCACTGCATAGGTTTTTCACCGATCCACTGAATACCCAAATAGCCTTCTGGTTTTAACTCATAGACAGCTTCTTGTACTGAATAACCAAAGAACAGTGCACTCATGGCACCAGTAGCAATTTCATGAAACCATTCTTTCAATATCAGATTAAGCTTTTGTGCTTCATCAGTATCATTGGGTTCAACACGCAACGGCGTAGCTAGCAATGCATCAATTCGCGTTTCCACTACTTGAGCAATCTCATCATCATCAAGCAGTACACGTAATCTATGACGTGTAATGCCTGCTTTGCGTAGTACTTCATCCGTATCAGGCTGTTTGCCAAAGTTCACCAGAAACTGAGTGACCGCTTCTTGAGTGTATAAATTGCCATAAGACAAAGCCTTCTTTGACGCTTTGTCCTTTTTAGACTTTGCCATGTAAACACCTTAATAAGTTCGAGATCCTGCACCTGCAGGTTTTTTCCGTTTTCGCTCTCGGATATCGCTAAAGCAAATCATGATGCTGTCTGCTCGGTTTGGAGATAAAGCTCCATCCGGTTGCTTATTGACTAGGATTTTGCCTGCACCATTTTTTGTATAAGTGGGTTGCGATAACTCTCGCTTGAGCTGTTCAAGCTCCTGCTTGTTTATGTCTTTGGTAGAGAGCGAAATAAGATTGTCTGGGTCATATTGCATACCTTGTAAGGCTCGATAAGTATTCTGAAATCTTATGCGCAGTGACCACCACATCTGAGCTTTAAGATTGGCAAAGAAGTCTACATTTTTACGCGCCTCAACCATTTCCTGCTCCGGGTTGTGCACCGCACCTGAGCCTCGGAATGGATTTGCTTCGATCTCCGGAATACCTTTGGATCTATTCTGCTCATTAATGACTCGGGCATCACCACGTACACCAGCACCAAGACCATCGGCATCGTAATAAAACGAGTTCAAACGTAGATCAAGACAAGCATCAATAGCTTTCTGAGTCGTGCCAAAAATGTCATCACCAACACCAGACCAGGTATCCAAATACTGCAGTACGATGCCATGACGTGCAGCAAAAGAGTTCTTATCCTTACCTTCATCCGCCACATCAAGTGCACCCATCCGTTCGCCTGACGGCTGAATATCTAATTCAAGATGAGCATCGACGGCAGCTTGCACCCATGCTGATGGAATCAACACACCTTCGACCGAGGCGGCATAGTCAATATCAACCTCTTGAGCTAAAACGATGTCATCAAGGGTGGCCAATTGTTTTTCATACCAGGGATAAATTAATTTGCCATTAAATTCGACCTGCCAATTCTTATCTGGGTTATCACGCCATGCCATTGTAAAAACGGCGTAACGCCCACTAAAACGATCTTGGTGAAACTTGTCACCAATCCCGTTTGGAGTAGACCCCTTGATGTGTACGTTAGTATTTTGAGAAATTGCAGCATCAACTGCTTCTTGACGCTCTACGAATGCCCATTCATCCAGAAAGTACATTGTGGTACGACCACCTCGGCCAATGTTATCACCCGCTTCACCGGTAACAGTTGCACCGTTGTCCGGGTTGATGATTCGCATGTAGTTGTCATGCACTTTCTCAACAAAGCCTTTAGGCTTCATCCAGTCAGGCAGCTTGGAAAACATATCCCTAAATTTGTGCAGTAACGTTTTTGGATCGCCTTTCTTATCAACCAGATCTTCTTTACGGCTACCGACGCCACCAGCAAAACCTTCAACGAATAACCACCGATGCAAATAAAAGCCCAGGACTACATAGCTCATCCCTTCATCACGGCTTTTTTCAATCAAGCCATGCGTTTGTGTGCTTTCGCGTTCCAATAGCCAATCAACCAGCTCAACCTGACCAGGGCGCAATACAAAAGGAATGTTTGCCGGCAATCCAAAAGGCATACCACGCGGATCATAGGTCCACACCCAATGATTAAACCAATGCGCTGGATCATTTCTGCATTTGTAGATTTCAGCCTGGATGCTTAACTCATTCTGTTCTATTAGCATTCGGTAGTAGTAACGCCTTGTCATCTCTTCAATGACCTCAGGTAGACGTGTGTTGATCGTCCACTCTTTAATTAGTGGCGCTATATCTTCAATTGCATAAGTCATAACTTGCCATTAATTGCTAAACGTGAAAGCTCTTGAGCAGTCATGCCGGCAAGCTCTTCCGGTGTGAACTGGTGTGTTGATTTAGTTTCTTGCTGGATAGGGCCGCCGTCTTTACCGGTAATTTCCTGCTTGGTCACACGGCCATCTGTTTCTTGAAAGGCTTGCTTGAGCAGGTTTTGTTTTGCTCGCTTATTTTTTCCAGAATCTTCATACATCTTTTGGAGTTCACGCAAACGAAAGGCTTTATTGGCAATTGCAATATCTTCAATATTCTCTCGGAAGTCCTTACGAGTGCGCTCAAACAATTCCTTTAGTTTTTTACTTAAGTTACGCCCAGCCACTTTGGTTGGATCGTAAAGTGCAACCTGCTGTCTGGTAATTTCAATCTCATATTCTTGCTTTACTGCTTCCACTACTTGTTGAGGTGTTTCAAAGCAAGCAAGAGACTGAACTATAAACATTTTTACAGGCTCTTTAAGTGCTGCCATAAACACCCCTTTTGTATAGCTACGTATAGCAAGATAGGCAAAAAAATTTAACCGATGACACAATTGCCACAACATGCAGCCATACTTGTTTCAGAAACAAACGGCGCATTCTTGGCAATTTCAACGAGACGTTTCACTGACTCATCAGCTCCCCATCGTTTAGTTTCACCAAAGAACACTTCCACATCATGACCAGCTAAGTAATGCTTAGGCAGGCCAGTCATATCGCTATAAATTATTTCACCATCGTCATCACGCTCTACACCAATGTGATATAGCTCATGCTCAATCAACCGGCAGAAATCCCGATCTGTTGCCTGTTCGCAATAAGTGGCATCTACAGTAATCAGATATTGAGGTACGAAACCAAACCAGTCCCGCATCTGTTGTTCCTGGCGTGCTTTCTTCCAGCCACCCACGTTAAACATGACCTTTTCACACTGGCCAAGCACCATACGCTTTTTCGCTAAGGCGGCCGATGAAGCCCATGCAAATGCAAGGAACTCATCATTGTCGTGTAGCAGCTCAGCTATATGATCATGATCCGGGTTATGAAGTTCACCGCCTAAAGTAAGCCAATTATTCACGACCCATTCTTTAAGTTCTGGTGCAGGTGCCAAGCGAATGGCTTCCTCTTCCTCGGCCTGATCAATCAGATCCGTCGGTGGGAATGGTCTGAACTGTTCCATGTGATGCCTTTAAATTTCTAAGCCACTTTATGGCCCTGTTGGATGATGAGATATCAGATACTTCAAAGCGTATATACCGATATCCCATTTCTTCAGCATGATCATAACGATCTATGCTCCAGGCTTTAGTAGCCAGTTTACCTTTACGGCCACCAGACCATGGACCACCAGCAATTTCAATCAAAGTAAGGTAGCCAACCAGGTGTAAATCAAAGCGCCAGTGCTTAGTGGTTTTAAAATGAAAGTACTCTTCGTATTTGATTTCCATCCGATCAAGAATTTCTTTCAGTCGATCGAATGCTTCTAAGTATTTCTCACTGGCTTTAGGTAATGGTCTGTTGCGAGGTTTATTTTTGATTGAGCCTTTATCGGTTAATTTTTTATAGTGTTTTGGATCCATGATCTGCACCCAACAAAAAACCTCCCAGAGGAGGTTCTAGTCTCATAATCTTAAAAACTATAATCATTCGGCTGTTGCCCTGATATTGCCTTTGCTAGAGCCATACTTGTAGAAACACCAAATTCTTTCTTGGGAACTGTTGATCCGTAATTTCGACAAATAAAGTCATAACAATTATCGAATGTATTTTCGAGACCACTCTTTTGCAGGTGCTCTTTATACTTTGCCGCCAACATCTGTTTATTCTGATTATTCCAATATAAATCGTTCGGTGCACTCATTAGGCTCTAAACCTTTTTAATTAATAAGCACACAGTATAAGCATTTTGAATTGCTTTTATTTAATTGGATTCCCATGTCCACTTCAAATTATCTAACATCACGAATAAAGCGCCGTACGCAAATTCTTAATACGCTCTTTCAGCTTAATCATGATGCCGTCAATCGCATGCAACTCACTAAGCGTTAATCCGGATCGACTGAGATTCTGATACTTAGACAGCTCAGCACTGCAAAATTCTAAGTCTTGTTTAGCTTGTACTTTGTCTGTCATAAACATCACCAGTCTTGTTCTTCTTTATCGAGCTTCTTTACTTCAATGCATTTATAAGTTTTTTCACCAACGAAAAATCCACCAAGTCGCTCACATTCATTTGCTACGTAGATATGTGTATACCAGCTGCAAATAATCCAAGCCACGATAAAACCAAGTAAGAATTGCCACACATTCACCACCAATAAGAAAAGAAAAACCCCTCAACATCTAGAATGCGAGGGGCTTTGTTTGCCGTAATACGTTCGGCGATTTTGAAATAAAAAAGCCCGCTTAACTCTCTCCAATTAAACGGGCTTGACTTGCGTTACAACGTCTTTCTTCTTTTGCAGAGCAACTATATTGCTTAAGTATTACAGCTTTATGAAACAGCTCTTTGCTTGAGTGATTGTTATTTAACTTCTTTCAAACAATCACGACACACCTTGATTTCTTCATCATCAATTGTGTAGTCAACCTTAGTCGCACCGTGGAAGCCGAATAAACACATCAGTAATCTAAGCATGATTTTACTCCTGGACAATCAAGCAATCATGTCGCAAGAAATGTCAGTTATTTTCACTTATAAAACATGAATTTATAATATTCATTGCTGAAATAATGTCATTAACTTTGTCGAACTAAGCAAGATTCCTTCCTGGTTAATCAAGCATTTTAATTTGGTATGATTACACTAATATTTCTCAGGGCAATAAAAAAGCCCACCATTTGGCGAGCTTTCCTTGATGCTTAAACCTATTTTTGACATTTCACGTTAAACTGGTATTCGTCTTGAGTGACCTTAATTTTAATATTTTTATATTTTCGTTTGTTTGGATCCATTGCCGAGCCAGCCACTTCCTCAAAAAAACTACGATCATTCATTAGCTCGCCATACGCTTTATAGCCTAATAAAATCTTTACAGGCTTTTCGCCTTCAGTCACTAATTTACAGAGAGTATCTTCTAGTTTTTTAACAGTTAAAATCGCCATTTCAATTAGAGCTCAAAAACAAAAAGACATTATCACTTAATTTTATGAATAAATAATGTCAAAAAAGCCCACCATTTGGCG
>NZ_DFDO01000063.1:1992-4936 GCF_002367915.1 Acinetobacter sp. UBA3025 | reverse complement strand
AATTACATTCTGTATTGGAAAATAATCCTTAAGTTATATAAAAAAGCCCTCAAATGTGGGCTTTTTTATTAGGCTTTTAGCTGCAATTTTTGATGCCATAACCAAAGGATTAGACAGAGTGCACTGATCGCCACACAGAAACTGATCACGGCAAATCCTAAGCCGAAGTGATCAGCCAGATATCCTACTGCGATAATCGGCACAATCGTGCCCAAATAGCCAATAAACAGGTAAGTCGACATCACGGCTGCCCGATTTTGCAAGGTTGTGATCGCATGAATCACACCGAATGCGCCCATTAAGGCAAAACCATGTCCAATCCCGAATAAGATATCACTGGCAAAGAACAAGATACTTGCTTTAAGGATCATACAGAGCGCAAGACTAATCAAGCTCACCAGCATAATCATCAGGCCAATATTCAGACATTTCTTTGCAGGAACAGCTTTAGCAAAGAACTGCACCACAGCAGAAATCAGCAGAATACAGGTAATGGCGGTACCGCTGACCAAAGGACCATGCCAGGGCAAGATATCCTGCACAAAAGACGGTGACAGTGAAGCAAATAAACTGAAAGCAGCAAAGGCATTAAATGCAGTTAATCCCACAATCATGAACACAGCATGATACTGAGGTTCAGGACGCAGTAATTTCGGTGCAATACTAAAAGGCTGACGTTCAAAAGCAGGGGTTTTTAGCCAGAATAATCCGACAAAACACAGCACTGCCCCAAGAATAATTGGGAGGTATGGAGTAATTAATGGAGCTTGAGAAAACTGCGCAATTACCCCACCCACAAACGGCCCCAAACCAAAACCTATAGCCGTCAGAATCGATACCAGTTGTGGTGCAAGCTGCTTATGAGTTTCTGGAATGGTTTGCATCATGCCTAGCATTGCTGAAGTGGTCATCAGACCTGAAGCAATACCAATGATAAAACGACCCACCGACAAAATCAGCGCATTCTCGGCAAAGACTGAAATGACCAAGCCAATGCTAATAAATACCAGACCAATTTGCAGGGTTCTTAAGAAACCAATCGTGTTGCTGGTACGTCCCAGGAATAACAAGGTACCCAGACAGCCAAACATATAGGCGACAAAAATATAGGTAATCTGGCTTGGCGATAAATGCCAGATCTGTTGATAAATGGGATAAAGCGGACTTGCCAGTGCTGTACCGATGGTACCCATAATCAATGCAAGACTGACCATGACGAAAGGTCGCCATGAGATATTTTCTGTCATGTAGCTGCCGTAAAAGTTTCACCACATTTTAAAAAGAATGATGTGGAAGAAAGAAGAGAATGGGTGGCAGTGTATCGGTTAGATGAAAAAGCGGTCAATTATCTTGCTGTAAAGAAAACAAAAATGTTGAACTAAACAATTAGCCATAACGCTTTAATAATTTTAAAAACTCAGCCAGTTCTTCTTCATTAACCACAGCTTCTCCAATGACATGCTCTCTTAAATGGGTCTCGATCAACTCATTCATCAAACCGTTTATAGCACCTTTAACGGCTGCAACCTGTTGCAGGACCTGAATACAGCCTGTCTCAGGATTCTGGAGAGACTGCTCTACGGCGTTCATCTGACCTTGCAAGCGCCGTACCCGGTTTAATATTTTTTTATCATCATGTACATGACTCACCACAAATCTCCAAAAATAAATATACTAGGGGGGAGTATTAATAACAGTTCCCTTTTATGCAAAAACATACCGCCAATTCGCACAGCCATCAATTTGATGAAGGTAATCCACTCGCACAGAAAAAGATTCTGTTTGCCACGATTCTGACCGCCGTCATGATGGTGCTGGAAGTATTAGGGGGATGGATCTTCCAGTCAATGGCTTTGCTTGCCGATGGCTGGCATATGGGCTCGCATGTATTGGCCTTGGGGCTGGCTTACTTTGCCTATAAAGCTGCCCGCCATTATACGAATGATCCCCGCTTTAATATGGGCACCTGGCGGATTGAAATTCTGGCCAGTTATAGCAGTGCAATTTTATTGCTTGTGGTAGCCGGTTTTATGGCGATTCATTCAGTAGAACGTCTATTTTCGCCAGTTCAGATTCATTATAACGAAGCCATTCCAATCGCGATTTTAGGACTATTGATTAATCTGGCCTGTGCCTGGTTGCTGCATGATGATGGGCACCATCACCATGATCATCATCATGGGCATTCCCATCACGAGCATGATAATAATCATGGTCATCATGACTTGAACCATAAAGCGGCCTTTCTGCATGTGGTTGCTGATGCTGTAACTTCTGTTCTGGCCATTATTGCCTTGTTTGCTGGAAAATATATGGGCTGGGATTTTCTCGATGCAGTACTGGGACTGGTCGGCTCAATCCTGATTGCACGCTGGGCGATTGGCCTGCTAAAGCAAAGTGCCAAGACTTTACTGGATGCCGATATGGATGCCTCAGTGGTCGAAGAAATACGTGAAGTCATTGCTGAATATGGGAACGACCTACACTTAACTGACCTGCATGTATCGAGAGTCGGTAAAGGTAAATTTTCCTGTTTTGTTGCCGTTCAAACGGGAATCCCCATTAATGCTGATCAAATCCGTGAGGCGATTTCTATTCATGAAGAAATCGTGCATATCTCGGTGGAAGTCAATCAGCATAAAAGGGTCAATGTTCCACGTGAAACATGATTAATTGATCAATTCGATTTGAACATCAGGCTACATAAAATAGTCAGAATTTTCTTTTTAAAAAGACTAAAATCGAAACACATTTAACTTGGACCTGAGCAGGACATTCATGCAAATAAGAAATATGTTGCTGGCTTTGACCCTATTCCCTGGCCTCAGCTTTGCCAATGTGGATACGGTTAAAGCTAATCTGGCAAAAAACAGTCCCAACCTGAAAATTGAAAATATTCAGCCTACCGAAATGAAAGGAATCTATAGCGGTTCCATGCAGGGGC
>NZ_DFDO01000063.1:1340-1841 GCF_002367915.1 Acinetobacter sp. UBA3025 | reverse complement strand
CTGCGGTTCCATGCAGGGGCAGATTGTCTATCTGAATGAAGATGCCCAGCATCTCCTAGCTGGTTCAATGTTCCGTATTCAGGACCAGCATAATCTGACTCAGGATTTATTACTCAAACAAAACAGTGTCGACTGGAAAAAGTTACCGCTACAGGATGCGATTAAATCAGCCAGAGGGGCAGGAAAACGTCAGCTTGCCATCTTTTCTGACCCAAATTGCCCGTATTGTAAACAACTTGAAGTAGAGCTGAAAAAACTCAAAGATGTCACTATTTATACCTTCATCCTGCCTTTAAAACAGCAGTCAATTGCGCCATCTAAACAGGTTTATTGTGAAAAAAATCCAGCACAGGCTTGGGAAGACCTGATTGGTCAAGGTATACAACCTAAATCGAAAAAGAGCTGTGCCAACCCGATTGAACGTAATAAACAGCTGGCACAATCACTCGGTGTAAATGGCACACCAGCGATTATTTTCTCGAATGGTTTTAAAGTCATGGG
>NZ_DFDO01000063.1:0-1168 GCF_002367915.1 Acinetobacter sp. UBA3025 | reverse complement strand
GAATGGTTTTAAAGTCATGGGCGCTCAGCCAGCAGAACAGATTGAACAAGGCTTCAAAGAATTCGGCCTGTAAAATTCTGACCATGATCAGCAAATAAAAAAAGAGCACCTATCTAGGCGCTCTTTTTTTTATGAAAGAAACTTATTCCAAGCAGAGCTTAGATCCGTTTACGTTTAGTCACCATATTGTAGATAAACAGGATGACTATGGCACCGATCACTGAAGCAATGAAACCTGCGGCAGAATCTTGGGAGTACAAGCCCAGCATACGTCCGGCAAAGGTCGCAACCAGTGAACCGGCAATCCCCAGCAGGGTCGTAACAATGAATCCAGCCTTGTCATCACCAGGATGAATTGCGCGTGCAACCAGACCCGCAATAAAACCCACTACAATTGCAACGATAATTGACCACATCGGCATACTCCTTGTTATCATGTCTTTGTTTTTACATCAGGTTTATCTTGCGGCAAGAAAAGCCCTGAAAAAAGTCATGTCCTGCAACGGGCTGTTGCGTTTTTGTTTGCTGTGTTACTGAAATGATTCAAGAAATAAAAAAAGTGGCACGAAGCCACTTCTTTTAAACCGGTTCTTAAAGACCGATTTCACCAATAAATGGAATATGACGGTATTTTTGATCATAGTCCAGACCGTAACCAACAATGAACTTGTCTTCGACTTCAAAGCCCAGGAATTTTACTTCCAGCTCGATTTCACGACGTGAAGGTTTACTCACCAAAGTGCATAGTTCAATTGAGTTTGGCTGACGGGTTTGCAGGATTTCCAGGACTTTACTTAAGGTATTACCTGAGTCAATAATATCTTCAACCACTAGCACATCTTTACCACGGATTTCACCGTCCAGATCTTTCAGGATTTTGACATCACGGCTCGAAATCGTACCACCGCCGTAGCTGGATACAGTCATGAAGTCGAGTTCATGTGGCTTGGTAATGGCACGACACAAGTCTGCCATGAAAATCACTGAACCGCGTAACAAACCGATAAGTACAAGCTCTTTGTCACTATTGGCATAGTGTGCATCGATTTTAGCACCAAGCTCTTTGACTTTAGCTTGAATTTCTTCAGCGGAAATCATTACGCTCATTTGAACGGTCATGGGTAGATACCTAAAAAATAAAAATAGCAAAATAAAAAAGGTGTTGACC
>NZ_DFDO01000067.1:0-2782 GCF_002367915.1 Acinetobacter sp. UBA3025 | reverse complement strand
TCTATTTCAGGACAAGACATACTGAAATTTAAAAAAATAGCAGAATTTAAAAAAAGCAGATCAATTGATCTGCTCATTCCCTACACGTTGACGGAACTTCTGCCCCGCGCGGAACGTAACAACACGGCGTGCAGAAATCGGAATCTCTTCACCCGTCTTCGGATTACGGCCTGGACGTTGGCGCTTATCACGTAACTCAAAGTTACCGAAACCCGATAATTTTACTTGTTCGCCCGAGATTAGCGCTTGGCTAATCTCGTCGAAAAACAACTCGACCATTTGTTTAGCTTCACGACGGTTTAAACTCGTGAGCTCACTTAAATGATCAGCCATTTCTGCTTTTGTTAATGCTGTCATGAAGCCCTCAATGTCGCTTGGTAAGTGTTTTCCAACACCTGAAGGATATTATCCATACCTGATTTAATTTCAGCATCTTCCAGTGTACGGCTTGGATGCTGCCAGAGAAGTGCAAATGCCAGTGAGCGTTTCCCTTCTTCTACTCCTTGTCCAGTGTACACATCGAACAACCATGTCGAGCCTAGAAGCTCTCCACCTGTTTTTTCGATAAGTCCCTGAATTTCGCTAACATTAATCTTATCACTAATTAAAAGCGCAATATCACGTCGAACCGATGGAAAACGTGATAATTCTGTAAAATTAGATACATAAGTTTGCAAAACAGCCGATTGATCTAATTCAGCGACCCAAGTCGTCGCCAAATCGAGCTCATCTTCAAGTGATGGATGTAAACGACCTAAGTAACCAATTGACCGACCATCCACTAGAATTTCTGCAGATTGACCAGGATGTAACCAGCTACGTTCAGAACGTACATATTCCACATTCAGACGTGCAGCTGCCAGCATTTCCTCAATGTCACCTTTGAAGTCAAAGAAATCCATTGGCTGCGCTTTACCATGCCAGGTTTCAGGCGTACGTGAACCAGTGGCGATTAAGGCAAAAGTTGGAATCTGTTTCAGATCATGAATTGAAGCCGCATTTTGGTAATCAAAACGCAGACCAAGTTCGAAGAAACGTACACGGTTCTGCTGGCGGTTGACGTTGTACTGTACGCATGGAATCAAGCTAGACAGTAAAGTTGAACGCATCACTGCCAAATCGCTTGAAATTGGATTCGCCAATGCCAATGGATTGACGTCAGGATTTAACTGTTTTTCCAGTTTCAGGTCAGCAAAACTGAAGCTGATCGCTTCCTGATAACCCAAGGTCACTGCAGTTTGACGAAGCTGAGTCAGTTCGAATTGGTCTTCATATTTCGCCAATTTCACATCAATGACAGGTAAGCTGATTTGAATATTGTCATAACCGTGAATACGGGCAACTTCTTCAATCAGGTCTTGATAGATTGCCATGTCATAACGGTGGGATGGCGGAATCACTGACCACTGACCTTCAGCTTTTACAGCGACGCTACAGCCTAAACGCGTTAAAGCATCTGTAATGAAATCTGATTCAACTGTATAACCTAATAGTTGATCGACTTGCGCTTGTTCTAACTCAATCGCTTCACGCTTTGGTAACAGCTCTGTTTTTTCAGCTACAATGATTGGACCAAACTCACCGCCTGCAAGCTCAGCAATCAGCTGAGAAGCACGATGCATTGCAATCATAGGCAATTCGAAATCGACACCACGTTCATAACGTTGTGACGCATCAGTATGTAGACCGAAACGACGGGCACGGCCAGCAATATGCAATGGCGCGAAGAATGCTGATTCTAGGAAGATTTCAGTAGTTTCATCAGTTACTGATGAAGACAAGCCCCCCATAATCCCTGCAATCGCTAATGCTTTTTCAGCATCTGAGATCACCATCACGTCGTCTTGCAGTTCAACTTCCTGTTCGTTAAGCAGAACAAGTTTTTCACCTGCTTTGGCTTGACGTACATGCACTGAACCCTGAACCTTGCCACCATCAAATGCATGCAGAGGTTGACCCAGTTCCATTAATACATAGTTAGTGATATCGACCAAAATGCTGTGTTGACGGATGCCAGCACGTACTAAAGCTCGTTCCATCCACTCAGGGGTGGGTGCTTTGGTATTGACGTTTTTGATCACACGACCGAGGTAACGTGGACAACCTTCAGTTTCAACAACGACTTGCTTTTGATCGGCGATGGTTGCAGCTACTTCTTTAATTTCAGGTGGAGTTACCGGCAACTGGTTAATCACACCAATTTCACGTGCGATCCCGCGAATGCTGAAACAGTCACCACGGTTCGGGGTGATGCTGATATCAATCACGTTGTCATCAAGGTCTAAATATTCACGAACATTGACACCGACTGGTGCATCTGCAGGAATCTCTAATAGACCATCAATTTTGTCTTCAAGATCGATTTCTGATGCGCCACACAGCATACCTTGTGATTCAACACCACGCAATTTGCCTTTCTTGATTTTAAAATCGCCTGGTAATACTGCACCGATGGTAGCTACCGGTGCTTTCATACCGGCACGTACGTTAGGTGCACCACACACGATTTGCAAAGGCTCACCTGAACCAATGTTTACAGTGGTAACACGTAAACGGTCTGCATCCGGATGCTGTTCGACAGTCAGGACTTCGCCAACAATCACACCTGTGAACGGTTTTGCGGCTGGAGACAAATCATCAACTTCAAGACCTAGCATAGTCAACTGGTCAGATAATTTTTCGCTGTCGATGGCTGGGTTGACCCATGTGCGCAACCAATTTTCGCTAATTTTCATACATTCATTTCCTTAATCTCCCCTAACCCCTCTTTTTCAAAGAGGGG
>NZ_DFDO01000029.1:0-7754 GCF_002367915.1 Acinetobacter sp. UBA3025 | reverse complement strand
ACTGCGAAATACCCTATAATAGGCAGCATAAGAAAGAGATAAATTCATAGAGATAAACAAAATGAATTTATCCCAGAAACTCGTAAAAACGACAAGAAATTCCAGCGCATTAGAAAAAAAAGCCTCTGCTTGTGCAGAGGCTTCTTTGTTTTAAGACTGACTGTATTATTCGGCCTGTACCGCGATTTCACCAAATTTACCCTGATTAAAATCTTGAAATGCCTGAATAATTTCTTCCTTGGTATTCATCACAAATGGGCCATAGCCTTGAATAGGTTCATTCAGCGGCTCACCGGTCAAGAGCAGAAATTTAGTGTCCTGATAGGCCTGTAGCTGAATTTCAGGATCATCATCGCGCGCAAACATGACAATAGAGCTATCCAGGACTTTTTGACTGCCATTTACCGCCAGTACAACCAGCAAAGCATTATGTCCGAGAGGTACATGTAACGTAGTTTCATACTCTGCTTTTAGCTCGCCGTCCCAGACATTTACCGGACTAAAGGTATGCGCAGGGCCATAATGACCTCCGAATTCTCCGGCAATCACCCGAATATGTCCTGCACCTTCATTCATTTCAATCCGTGGAATCTCGGCTGCAGTAATGGCCTGATAACGTGGTGCAGTCATTTTGTCTTTGGCTGGCAAGTTGACCCAGAGTTGAACCATTTCAAACAGGCCACCCTTTTGAGCAAAATCTGGAGAATGAAATTCTTCATGCACTACACCTGCGCCTGCGGTCATCCACTGTACATCGCCGGTCTGAATCGTACCGCCACCGCCACTGGAGTCCTGGTGGGTCACTGCACCCTGATAAGCCAAGGTTACAGTTTCAAAACCACGATGCGGATGCGAACCTACACCATGCTGCTCAGTGGTTGGCGCAAAGTGATACGGCGCTGCATAATCCAGCAATAAAAATGGACTAATGGCCTGCCCCAAACGGTCATAAGAAAACAGGTTTTTCACCGGGAAGCCGTCACCGACCCAGTGCATGTTTTGATTACGGTAAACACCAATAATTTTTTTCATCTTTTACTCCTATACACAATAGGATGAACATGCAGCCATTTTAAGCTTTATCAGCAGTCATCAATACCGTACTTCTAGAATGCAGTATTTCAAATATAAGACGGTTCGATTCTTAGATTTCTGTGTAGCTACTTATAACTTTAGCTTTGCTATAAGACGTTAATTTAGGTAGTCATGAGCAGTAGACAATAAAAAACCCAGCGCTGAGGGCTGAGTTTTTTCAATTTCGATAAAGTGTTATCGAATTAGATTTTACCGACTAGGTCAATTGAAGGAGCAAGAGTCGCTTCACCTTCTTTCCATTTTGCAGGACATACTTCACCTGGGTGAGCGTGTACATATTGAGCCGCTTTTACTTTACGAAGCAGTTCTTGTGCATCACGACCGATACCACCCGCGTTGATTTCAACGATCTGGATTTTACCGTCTGGATCGATCACGAAAGTACCACGATCCGCCAGACCATCAGCTTCAATCAGCACTTCAAAGTTTTTCGCCAAAGTCCAGGTTGGATCGCCGATCATTGGGTACTGGATTTTACCAATTACGTCAGAGGTGTCATGCCAAGCTTTGTGCGTGAAGTGCGTGTCTGTAGATACTGAGTAGATTTCTACGCCCAGTTGCTGGAATTCAGCATACTGATCAGCAAGATCGCCTAATTCTGTTGGACAAACAAATGTAAAGTCAGCAGGATAGAAAAATACTACAGACCATTTGCCTTTCATGTCTTGCTCAGACACTTCAATAAATTGGCCATTGTGGTAAGCAGTTGCGTTGAATGGCTTAACTTCAGTATTGATTAAACTCATAAGTCTATTCCTATCTATTCGTGAAAGTGTGTGTTCATTTGATGTAGTTAAGAATACGCAAAAACCACCAATAGGTAAAACCGTAAATTTTCATAAAAACTATCGGTTTTCTAGATTTATAATTCCTTTTATTTTTATCTTTCTGATTTGTTTAATCGATTTTGGCGGATTCACTTTCTTGAAAATGCTGTATAGATTGCCAAGCCGATTTTGCCAAGGCTGCTGTATAGTGTTTAGGAAAGGTTTGGACTCGACCAGCTAACCAGCTCCGGCAATAACTTTCAGTGGGTCCAATGATCAGTGACATAAGCAGTTCTAAGGGAACAGCTTGTAATTGCCCGATATCTGCCTGCTGAGCCAGCCATTGCTTTAATTCCTGATTGCGCTGCTGATTCGACTGCTGTAACTCCTTTTTGAAATCACTGCTTTGAACTGTATGATGCGCGGCATAAAGAAAGCGGGCAAAATCAGGATACGCTACGACCCAATCGATATAACTCTGAATCACCGCCTCTATGCCTTGTTCAATACCCTGAACTTGTGACAGAGCCTGCAAACGCTGCTTTGACTGATCTGTGAGCGCTGCAATATACAGTGCTGCAATGATCCCCTCCTTGTTTTTAAAATGATGATAGATCGCCCCGATACTGGTATCGGCCTGATCACGGATCATTTCAATCGTAGTCGCAGCAATGCCTGTACGCAGAAATTCTGTCAATGAGCATTCCAGAATCTGACGTTTGAGTAAAGCTCGTCTTCCCTTAAAAATCCTTTCCAGCAATTCCATGTTTTGCATCTTTAATATTTAAATCCTCTCTATTTTTAAAAGCAGGCTGGCAGCCTGATGTCTGGTTTTTGTCAGATGCGCCAATACAGAATAATATTCTGTATGAGAATATTATTCTGATTAAAAATAATATACAGGAAGTTATAGATGAGCCAAGCTCTAAAAATCTGGAAAAGCCTAGAAAATAAGCCAGCCGGTAAATATCTTTTTTCTAAATTACTTTGTCTAAAAGCACCTTATTTCGGCAGCATTTCTCCACTGTTTGAAGATTTAAAGCCTGGATATTGTGCAGTGAGCATCAAGAAACATCGTGCCGTGCTGAATCATTTAGGCACTGTACACGCGATTGCCATGTGCAATATGGCTGAACTGGCAGGCGGCACCATGACTGATGCAACCGTTCCGAAAACTCATCGCTGGATTCCCAAGGGTATGCAGGTCGAATATGTCAAAAAAGCCACCACTGACCTAGTTGCGATTGCGACACCCGCCGTGCCTAACTTTATATGGAATGAAGGCAGCGATTATCTGGTCAATGTAGAAATTAAAGATACTGCAGAAGAAGTCGTGTTTCGGGCGGTGATCACCATGTGGGTCTCAGTGAAAAAATAGAAGAACCCAGATATGAAAAACCCGCCACATGGCGGGTTTTGATGATGATTTGCCTTTCTAATGTCGGGATTAGAACGGAAGATCATCATCCAGATCAGCTGCAGGCGCTGCTACTGGAGCAGGTGCAGACTTCGGCGCATAACCACCCTGGTTATTTTGGTTATTGTTGCCATAACCACTGCCCTGATTATTGTTAAAACCGCCTTGCTGAGGCGCTGAGCCATAACCACCTTGTGGATTATTGCCATAACCGCCACTCTGGTTATTGTTATTAAAACGTGGCTGGTTAAAACCGTTATCGCCCTGCTCACCTTGTGGACGACCAGAATCCAGCATTTGCATTTGCTCACCACGGATTTCCGTTGTATAGCGTTCTTGACCGCTTTGATCTGTCCATTGACGGGTACGTAATGAACCTTCGATATAAACTTTAGAACCTTTGCGCAGATATTGCTGTGCAATTTCACCTAAACGGTTATGCAGCACAATACGGTGCCATTCGGTTTGCTCTTTACGTTCGCCCGTATTTTTATCAGTCCATGAATCGCTGGTTGCGATAGAGAATTGAGTGAGAGAACCACCATTTGGGAAAGTTTTGGTCTCAGGATCTCGACCTAAAGTACCAACTAAAATGACCTTATTAACACCACGCATCAGACGTACACTTCCTATTTATTTCTATATTTTACTTTATAAGAGTTATGTTTAAATGGCTACCTCTTTACCTAACAAGTGCGTTAATTGTTGTCGCGAAACATCATCAACCTGCTGTTTATCGACCTTTACAAAGGCGACTTGCTGTTCAGACATGACCACAACCTCTTCAATACCACGAATCGCCAAAAGTTGAGAAGTCCATTCATCTGTTTGTTTACTCTCTGGCAGACGAAGCACGAGCGATGAAAGATAGCGTGGTTGAGCCAACCCAAAACTCATGAGCAGCCAAATTATAGCAATTGCCGATAAAATACTCCAACCGAGCGAAGTGTTGTTGAGTAACAACAATTGTCCACCAATAATCCCGCCAAAAAACGCGCCCAGGAACTGGCTGCTGGCATTTACGCCCATCGCAGTGGCTTTAGATTGAATCGGTGCTGCTTTGGATAGCCAGGATGGCAATAAGGCTTCCATGACGTTAAAGGCAATAAAGAACAGCCCTAATCCACCGATCAGCACATATTTGGATTCAAAGCCAAAAATCATGATCAGCAGACCCAGGATAATCCCGCCAATCGCTGTCAGGAAAATGCTGCGCATCTTGCGGTATTTTTCTGCCAGTACAATGCTCGGGAAAGCAAAGAACAGACTCACAACCAGTAGCGGCAGATAGACCCAGCCATGACTCGATAATGGCAGTTCAGCAACTTCAATCAGTTGCGATGGCACATAAATAAACATGGCTGTAAGTAGCAAATGCAGAGTAAATACTGAAATATGCAGACGGTTCAGGTCTCCCATTTTCAGGACTTGTTTCAGCTGCTCCACATAGCCTTGCTGAAAATTTTTATGATGACGGGTAACTTTAGGAACCATCAATAGCATCGCAATCGCAGCCAATCCCATTACGGTGGTCACCCAGAACAGACCGGAAATGCCGACCAGTCCTGTCACCCATGGCCCCATGGTAAAGGCCACCACAAAGGACAGGCCGATACTCATGCCCATTACCGCCATGGCTTTCATGCGGTTTTCTTCACGGGTCACATCAGCCAATAAGGCCATTACCACTGCTGAAACTGCCCCACCACCGGCAATCGCACGACCGATGATCACGCCATAAATGGTGTCAGACATTGCAGCAATCGCGCCACCTAGAGCGAATAGCAACAAACCCAAAACCACCAGTGGCTTACGACTATAGCGGTCCGCGATCAGGCTAAACGGAATCTGCAAAATGGCCTGTGTCAGGCCATAAATACCCACCGCCAGACCAATCAGTGCCGGCGTAGCATATTCATATGACTGCCCTGCTACAGAGAATACAGGGATGATCATAAACAACCCCAGCATGCGCAGTGCGAAAATACTGCTCAGGGCAAAGGTCGAGCGACGTTCTAAGGCATTCATCATAAAGTCTGGCGATCGAGTTAGTTAATCTTGATGCGCAGATTATAGGCCATTCCGCTCAAAGGAATGCATGAATTTTATTTGAAATAAAGATGAGGACTATCTGAAAAATAAAAAAGCGTAGCCGGAGCTACGCTTCTGTTCAGTGATCACAGGACTATTTGCCTGCTTTTAATAACTGACGCTTGGTATATTGGATCGAAGCAATGACTGCCCAGATAATGAAAGCCACACCGATCAGACCAGTCACCACTTCAGGGATATGTACACCGGTACTGCTTGCCAGCATGATAAATGCTAGAGCACCAATCGCATAGTGCGCGCCATGTTCCAGATAGATATAAGCATCCAGCGTGCCTTTATCAACCAGATAAATAGTCATCGAACGCACAAACATCGCACCGATGGCCAAGCCTAACATGATGATTACCACGTCAGACGTAATCGCAAAGGCACCGATTACGCCATCGAAACTGAAAGATGCATCGAGTACTTCCAGGTAAAGGAAACCGCCAAAGCCGGCTTTTACCACACCAGTTGGTACGCCTTCAGCATCGTGACGAACGGCATTGCCCTCTTCGTCTACCTCAGGTTCCCCACCTAACATATGGCTTAGGACCTGTACCCCGATATAAATCACGATCCCCCAGATCCCGGCCAGAATAACATCCAGACGTTTCGCTTCTTCAACCTGGAAATCCATGATTAATAAAGCAATCAGGGTAATAAACACCGACATCGCCGGAACGTTCGCCAGATGCGCCAGACGGCGTTCCAGCATGCGGAACCAGTGGGTATCTTTTTCTTCATCCAGGAAGAAGTTCAGAAATACCAGCATCAGGAAGGCGCCACCGAAGGCAGAAATCTCGGCATGATGTGCCATCAGTTTGGCCGAATATTCTTTTGGTGCATTTAGAGCGAGCTGCACCACTTCCATAAAGCCCATATCCGCAGTCACGGCCACAATGACCACCGGGAAAATCAGGCGCATCCCGAAAACTGCAACCAGAATCCCGACCGTCAGGAAAATCATTTTCCAGAAATGATCCCAACCGCGCAGGACGGATGCATTGACAACCGCGTTATCAAACGACAACGACACTTCCATAATCGCCAGAATAGCGGTGATGGTCAGTGCTGTGAACATGGTTTGCAGGCCCGCTTCCGGACCATGGTTGAATCCCCAATAAGCAGACAAACCAAGGCACACGATCGAAAATACGATTGAGAAACCAAAGTGTTTCAACATATATATCGACCTTAGATAAATTTCATTAAATGCATTTCTTTAAACGTAGAGAAATACTAAGACTCAAAGTTGTCCCAATTATGAAACTTTTGCCGCATAAACCAAAGCACTTCCTGAACCATTTTTAGGTATTTTCTGCTTTTCAGATTTGCTGATCTTTTAAACAGATTCATCTTTGCTATAGTGCTGGATGTTTTGACTTCAACTGCTAAGGATTTCAGTATGGGTTTCTCTCAAGACGTATGGCAACGTAATCTCGGACTTTATCAAAAGACATTGGCGCTGCCTTTTAACCAGCAACTGGCACAGGGAACATTAAGCCGTGAAGCTTTTAGTCATTATGTAATTCAGGATGCGCATTATCTGCTGGCCTATGGTCGTGCACTGGCGGTCTGTGCAGCCAAAGCTTTTGAAGCAGATGATGTAATTCAGTTCAGTGAAGCCGCTAAAACTGCCATTGTGGTCGAACGTAGCCTGCATGATGGCTTTATGCAGGATTTTGGCATCAATAAGACTCAATTTGAAAATACACCTTTGACTCTGGCTTGCCATCATTACACCGCTTATTTACAGGCAACGGCTTGGGCGGAAAGTTATCCGGTAGTTCTGGCTGCCCTTTTGCCATGTTTCTGGATCTATGCAGAAGTGGGTAAGGATATTGTCGATAAGGCAGCGCCGAATAATCCGTATCAGGCCTGGATTGATACTTATGCTGGTGAAGATTTTCATACAGCGGTACGCAATGTAATTGCTACTGTGGATCGGGTGGCAGCGCGGGTCGATGCTGATACTCTGGAAAAAATGCATCAGGCCTATACCCATGCAGCACGTCTGGAATGGCTGTTCTGGGATAGTGCTTATGAACAACGCCAATGGCTAGGTCTGGATGATTAATTTTAGTTTCTATTGACTGAGTCCTGTTTAATACAGGGCTTTTTTATTTTTAAGCCAAACCCTAAATGATGGAAAGTGAAGCTAATTTCGATGGAGTTATGCATCATGAAATTTCATCCATTAGATGTTTGGAAAAGAGCAAATCTAATCTACATTTTCCCCCAGTTGCTTTAGTACTGATCTTTTGACCAATATCCGACACAACTTGACGTTTAAAATACTTTTATTTGCACTTGAACATTTTTCATTCGGTATCATATAAAGGTTTTTGATGAATTTTCTAGGATCATTGCATGAGCCAAAG
>NZ_DFDO01000258.1:0-7594 GCF_002367915.1 Acinetobacter sp. UBA3025 | reverse complement strand
TAAGTGTCAACAGACCCTACTTTCATCTGTATTGTAGCTAGGCAACGCAATGTCAATTTTGCATAGGGCTGTTTCTGATTTTATGTTTAAGTCCGCATAAGTTAGAGTTGTGGGTGAACTTTGAGTAATAATAACTTCATAAGCAGGTTTAATTGAAGAAACTTCATAAAGTGCAGTATTCAGTCTGGTTTTTAAGGTAAAAAAGAAATAGCTTGAAATGGCGAGTGCAGATAGAACACCAACGATGGCGATAACAATCATTAATTCAATGAGGGTAAAACCTTTTTGCATATTTAACTCGAAAGGTGATATTTTTAACAAACTATGCAAAAAAACATTCCACTTCTAAAATATAATAAAAAACATAATGTTGTGTTTTTTTTAGGGCTTATATTAAAAAAATGTAATTAACTGACAAAAAGTGTCAATCCTAAAAAATATTAGGATTATTGATTGGTTGTCGTTAAAATCGAGTTTTCTATTTAATCTATTTAATCCATTAAAAAATGAACAATCGCATTAAGTTTTTTCTAAGTCATCTATGTATTTCAGTTTTGGTGGCACTTATTGTAATTTGTGTGGTCTTTGTATTGTGGTATCCATCACCACTCGCAAAAGCTGCAGGCGTGACCCATATTTTTTTAATGTTATTGGTTATAGATGTAATTTTAGGGCCTTTGCTTGGTCTGTTGGCCTATAAAGAAGGCAAAAAAACCTTAAAAATGGATTTAACGGTTATTATTTTAATTCAAATCGCGGCATTAAGTTATGGTCTATATAGCATTGCACAAGCACGCCCTGTGTGGATTGCATTCAATAATGATCGTTTTGAACTGGTGCGTAATAATGAACTAAAAACTGAGAATATTACGCACGCACAACCACAATATCAGCAACCTACATGGTTACAGCCACAATATGTCGCTGTTAAACAAGCAGCAGATCCACAGGAGCAACAAATTGAGCAAATGAGTGCGATGTTGAATGGAATATCGCTAGCTCTATACCCTGAACGTTATATTCCGCTTAATCAAGTCCAAGAGCAGATGAAAATCAAAGCTCATGATCTACCTGAGCTTAATCAATGGAATGCAAAGGTGGCTGTGCAGCAGGTACTTAAGGTGTATCCAGAAGCGAATGCATGGTTACCTTTAGAAACCTATGGTTTAGCTATGGTTATTTTAGTCAATAAGGAAACCGCAGAAGTCATTAAAATCGTCGATCTCCGCCCTTGGAACTAATTTCTTCTAAGCTAACCCAAAAGCAGATTAACCACTAAACTGCTTTTTTGTTTATCATGAGTAAAATTTCTTTTTCTTAAAGTTCACATGAAATTCCTGCTGGTGCTGCTCGCAGCAATTCTGATCTCCCTCGCTTGGCTCATACCCGTACATTACCGTCCATGGGTTACTTACACGGGTGAGCTGTATGCTTTTTTTGCATTATTTGCCCTTACAGCTTTTTTCTTAAAAGAAAAAATTAAATTACCTACTATTGGTTTGCCTTTATTAGCACTGACGTGTGTTCCTTTGATCCAGTTGTTAGCAGGCCAAGTATTTTTCTTTAGTACTGCCATGATGGGAACAATTTATGTTTTTAGTTTTTGGCTGGCAGCTGTATTAGGCTATAACTTTTCAACGGGGCAGCTTAATCGGGAAGAAACTTTTACCAACTTAAGCTATGCATTTTTAGCTTCAGGAACAATCACAGGTTTAATTGCTTTGTGTCAGTGGACTAACTTGGATGCAAGCTTACCTGGTATGGTAAATATTAGTGGTAATCAGCGACCTTATGCCAACTTCGCCCAGCCAAATAATATGGCAACTTTTTTAGTCATGGCATTGATGAGCTGTCTTTATCTGTATGAGAAGAAAAAAATCCCGACCCAATGGCTCATGGCTTGTGCTTTACCTATTGTTATGGGAGTTGCTTTAAGCCAGTCTCGTACAGCCTGGGTGGCTGCGATTGCGATCATGTTGTATCTGGTGTTCTACCAATATAAAGGGATTATTCGCCTGAAATGGTATTACAGTATTGCTTGGTTTATTTTATTTATTTCTTGTATTGTCGCTTTCCCATTGCTAAGTCAACTGGCAACACAGGTTATGGATGCCCAGGTGGTACAAAGCCGTGATGTAGTTGCTCGTGCAACAGGCGATATGTCTCGTTTAGCGATCTGGCAGCAAATGCTAGCGGCAATTCAGGCACAGCCATGGTTTGGATATGGCTGGTATCAGACCAGTGTTGCCTTTGTCTCGATCACTGATACAGTTCAAGGTCCGGTCTGGATTCGCAGTGCACATAACTTTATTATTGATTTCTTGCTGTGGAATGGGCTGGTTATTGGTCTGCCTTTCTTAGCCTATTTCGGCTATTTAGGTTATCAGCTTCAAAGATGGGTGAAAACTCCTGAGTCTGTCATTGGTATTTTAATGATTGGAGCTTTTTTTACTCATGCTATGTTCGAGTTTCCGCAGCACTATGCCTATTTCCTTTTACCAGTAGGTTTTATTTTAGGTACTGTTCTAGCCCAAAATCCGAATATCAAAACCGTGACCTTACCTTCTATAGCAATGAAACTTATTTTCGGATTGGGGCTGCTGTTATTGATTGTGAGCTATCGGGATTATGATGTCGCTGTGCCAAAACTTGGTCAAAGTATTCGTTATGAGCAACAGCCCGAAAAAATCACCAATCAGCAGCCAATCTATTTATTAACAGAGTTTAATCATCGTATTGATTGGATTCGTCTTAACCCTTATAGCAAAGCATCCCCTGAACAGATTCAAGCAGGTGAGCAGATGGTATTAAGTTATCCAACTAAATATAATCTGATTAAATACGCCAAACTGCTAGCTTTTAATGGTTATGAAAATGAAGCCAAGCATCAGCTGCAACGCTTAAAAGTTATTCAAAAAACCGAACTCAGTTATGAAGAATTGATTCAGGATATGCCAAGATAAATTCCATATAAAAAAGCCAGCAAGAGCTGGCTTTTTTATTGATTCATTCTAAGTTTAGAGCTGGCTTTGAATATAGTTTTCGATACCAACACTTTCGATAAGATCTAGCTGAGTCGTAGTCCAGTCCAGATATTCCTCTTCTTTTTCCAGAATTTCTCGCACTAAATCACGAGTCACATAATCCATCTGTGTTTCTGCCAAAGCCACAGCCTGCTGAATGACTTCAATATTTTCTTTTACTTTACGTACATCACAATGCAGTACTTCTTGAGTATGCTGGCCAATATACAATTTGCCAAGATGTTGTAGGTTTGGTAAGCCTTCTAGAAATAAAATACGTTCAATGATTTTATCGGCATGCTTCATCTGGCGGATGGACTCTTTATATTCTGCCGAACCCAGTTTTTCAATGCCCCAGTCATTAAACATGCGTGAATGCAGGAAATACTGGTTAATCGCTGTAAGGTGGTGATACAACACCTGGTTCAGCTGATTAATTACATCACGATTGCCTTTCATCGTATCACTCCATATAGCCTGTTAACCCATTCATCGCTATGGGTTTTTGATTAACTTATCTTAAATCAATCGAGCGAGCAATGGCGAGTAATTTATTGAACTGCAAATGAAAATCGCAATCAAAAAGCTTCAGGTGAAATATAAAGCAATAAAAACCCGCCAGAGTCAGAGGCGGGGGAGGAGTAATGATACGAGACCATTGATTTTATAATTATCGTTATCCGCTTTAGGCAGCAACCGCTAGCCGTGCAGCAATCTGGGAAATTTCATCACTGATGATCATACGAGCTTCAGGAGCACAACGACCACAACATGTACCTAGGTCAAGCATTTCACGTACATCACGGTAATTTTCAGCGCCATTTGCAATAGCATCTTTAATGTCTTGATCTGTAATGCCACGGCATAAACAAACGTACATAGGACACAACCACAGTGTTTAAATAAGATAAGTAATATTATTGATAATTGTTATCGTTTGTCAATAAAAATCATTTGAAATAGCTTTTATTGTGATTGGTGATTTAGATAAAAAAATATCACTCAAGCAAAAATCCGATTATTGCTCGGGTTTTTGCTTGAGTGATTCATGATTGCAAACGAAATATAGAAGCTTAGGTGTTACATAAATTTTAAAAATTATTGCTGAATGATGACTACGCCATCCATCTCGACCAGAGCATCTTTCGGTAGGCTGGCAACACCGAGTGCTGCGCGTGCTGGATAAGGCTGGGCAAAATATTCACCCATAATCTGATTCACCAGCTGGAAGTGCGATAAATCAGTCAGATAAATATTCAGTTTGGCGATGTCTGCCAGAGAGCCACCGGCCGCTTCGCAGACGGCTTTTAAATTATCGAATACACGGCGAATCTGTGCTTCAATGCCTTCAACCAGTTCCATGCTGTATGGATCTAAACCTATTTGACCAGATAGATACAGGGTATCGCCCACAAGAATGGCTTGCGAATAGGTGCCAATGGCAGCAGGGGCATTTTCAGTATGGATTACTTGGCGGAACATTAATTTCTCCTTTTATCAAATGGAGCGTAAAACTCTGTCCTTCAGGGCAGAGATATAAGCGATACGACATAAAATGTCGTTGAATTTTTTAAAATCAACACCTTTAATTTAACATGATCTAAAATAAGCTCATGAAAACACTTAAATTACGCATAAAAGACAAACATTGCAAGGTGCTAGACCAATTAGCATCTGAGGTGAACTTTGTTTGGAATTATGTGAATGATTTGAGTTTCAAACACCTGAAAAGAACAGGTGACTTTTTCTCAGCATTTGATATGACTCAATACACAAAAGGAACTTCAAAATTGTGTGGTTTGCATAGTCAAACAGTGCAAGGGATAACAGAAGAATATGTTGATAAAAGAAGACAACACAAGAAAGCAAAGCTGAAATGGCGTGTGAGTAACAAGAAGTCAGCAAGACGTTCGCTTGGTTGGATACCATTTAAAAAAGTAGCGATTAAATATGCTGATGGATATGTGCAATACGGCAAGCAGAAATTTAAGCTATGGGATAGCTACGGCATAAGTAAATACAGCGTGAGAACAGGCTCATTCGTTGAGGATAGTCGTGGGCGCTGGTATGTGTGTCTTGTTGTGGACTCACCTAAACAAGACAAACCAACGGCAACTAAAGCGATTGGTATTGATCTTGGTCTAAAAGACGTTGCCACCTGCTCAGATGGTACTGTAATTTCAAATCCTAAGTTTTACCGTAATTACGAGCAGAAATTAGGGATTGCTCAAAGAGCAAGAAATAAAAAACGTGTACGTGCATTACACGCTAAAATTGCCAATTGTCGTAAAGACCATTTGCATAAAGCAAGCACTCTGCTTGTGAAAGAAAATGCACTGATTGTTGTAGGTGACTTAAGTGCGAGCAAACTTGTAAAAACCAAGATGGCGAAATCTGTTTTGGACACAGGATTTTCAGCACTGAAAACAATGCTCAAGTATAAATGCGAGAACGCAGGGGTATTGTTTGAGGAAGTCAGTGAGAAATTCACAACCCAAATCTGTTCGTGCTGCGGTGAAATCACCTCTAGCAGTCCCAAAGGTAGAACAGATTTGCGAATAAGAGTATGGGAATGTGAGTGTGGAAGTATAAATCATCGTGATTTAAATTCCGCTAAGAACATACTTGCGCTTGGGCATGAGCGTCTAGCAGTAGGAATCCGCTTGCTTTAGCTGGAGGATGTCAACATCAACATACATCATATTAGATCAATTCAACTGACAAAAGCATTATCGTTTTAAATGATTAACTGGCTTTAGAGGTTTCAGCAATATTGAGCGGTTGTTCTAAGCGGATAATTCGCGGAAAACCAAAATGCATGCGTAAATCACGAATAATCTTGGCAATCTGTTTACGGTTATGCACCACAATATTTACATAAGTTTTGCCATCATAATTACGCACCATCTCTACACCTGTATGGCCTTTACGACATTGATAAATCAGATCGGAAATCTGTTCATCGTCCATGGCCTGATCAATACAGAGATAGGCAGTAAAGCTGACATCATCCAAATCTTCAGTCGTCCATTGTAGAGGCATAATATTTTCAGGATGCATATGTTGTTCCTGCAATAAATTATGGCAACGGGCACGATGCACAATTAAGCCACGACGAGTCAGATGACCTTGAATTGGATCACCAAGTACCGGGTTGCAGCAATGTGCGTATTTAACATCTACACCTTCTGTACCCTGAATAAGGCGACCTGAACTGTTCGCATTTTGATGCTGGTCATGTGCAAATAAATGGTTGGCAACCAGTTGTGGTAATAAGTCACCTACAGCAATCTGTTCAAATAGTTGCTCTTTAGTCGATACATGACGCCATTCTAGTACATTTTTCCAGTCAGCTTCGGTCAGATCACGAATAGAACACTGGAAAAGTTTTAAAGCACGGTTGAGGGCCTGTTGACCCACAAGACGCTGTTCATCAATATCCTGATCACGCAGGATATTCTGAATCGCACGACGGGCTTTTTGGGTATTAATAAAGCTGAGCCAGTCCGGGTTTGGGGTTGCAAGAACGTCAGTGATGACTTCAACCACCTGACCACTTAATAATGGCGTAGAAAGTGGTTTAGTTTCACCATTAATTTTGGCACCAATAGCATGGTTACCCAAGAACAGGCTGGCAGCATAGGCAAAATCAACTGCAGTCGCACCTTGCGGTAATTCATGCAGATGACCGTGAGGGGTATAAACCCAAATTTTTTCCTGATGCAAATAATCCAGTAATTCGCTGAACGTGGTTTTGGCACATTCGCCATCAACGAGTACGTTCAGGTTTTGCATAGATGCCTGAATAGCAGAGCGGCAGGCTTGAGGGGCATTTTCACCAAGTACGACACCAAAGCGTGCGGCTTTACGCATTAGTTCAGTTTGAATAGTCAGCGATAAAGTAGTCTTTTCGCCTTTTAAGCGCATGGTTAAAGACTGGTTGCCGCCCGGAAGAGGGCGACGGATATTATCCTGATAATTTTGAACCGTAAAACTCTCAGTCAGAATATCTGCGAGACGGTCACAGTCGGCAATGCTCTGTAAGATAATTTCAAATGCGTGGCTATGCGTAAGTTCCTGTAGATCAATATCATTTTTTACAAAGTGGCGTAATAGCTCAATATTATTGTTTTTCTTTTTAACCCGGCCTTCAATGGCATATTGCTGAAGCAGTTCATTAAGTTTCTGTTCCCATTTGGCCTGATATTCACAACGTTTAGGCTTGGTTTCTAGAAGGGCAGCCTGGACATCGTTATACATATCCAGATCCAGATTCTGATAACAGAGATGTTCCAGATTATCAGCCATTTCATTCATGCCGACCAAGCGTGCCATTGGAACAAAAATTTCAAAGGTTTCGCGGGCAATACGGGCGCGTTTATCCGGGCGTAATGCTTCCAGCGTGGTCATGTTGTGATAGCGATCTGCCAGTTTCACAATAATGACACGTGGATCCTGTAGAGTCGCTTGCAGAATTTTACGGAAAGAGGCCGCTTTATTATATTCTTTATCACTGGAATGGCTGAGCTTGGTGACACCATCAACCAGCTCTGCAACCGTACTACCAAATT
>NZ_DFDO01000052.1:0-11738 GCF_002367915.1 Acinetobacter sp. UBA3025 | reverse complement strand
CAGCCGCCTGCTCGATCACACTGGCTGCCAGTTTTAGGCGTTCTTGAGAAATACGTTCCTGCTGAATATCACGCAAAATTCCGACCATGCGTAAAGGGCGGTGAGTTTCAGGATCGCGACTGATCACCCGACCTACATCATGTACCCAGCTCCAGACTCCCGGTGCTTGCTGAATCCGGTAAGTCACTTCATAGCGCTCGGTTTTCCCACGCAAATGCTGTTTCATATTGTTTTTGAACGCAGCCAGATCATCAGGATGAATCATATGCTGTAACTGTAAATGATGTTCGCTGGATTTCCGTTGTACTTTCTCATCTTTATGATTGGTCAGCAAAATACTGCGGTCTTTGATATTCCAGTCCCATGGACGGATACCGGCGATTTCATGAGTCAGTTCAAGGTTTTGCTGCTGGTTTTTCAGATCAATATTAATCTGTTCAATATCATAGGTACGTTCACGAACTTTCTGTTCCAGTAGCTGGTTGCTGAGTTGTAGCTCCAGTTTAATATCTTTGGATTTATTGACTTCAGTTTGTAGCTGTTTGCATAGCTCATCAGTCCAGGCGACCTGCTGTTCGGCATTACTCACCAGCAATTCATTTTCTGCATAAAGGCGGGAAGTACGGGTATGAATACGATAGGTACTATTGGCACAGAGCAGGATCACAATGACTGCAAAATTTAATGCCAGGCCAAAGACCGGATTGGCACCCGAGATATGAAAAAACTGAAAGAGTAAAAAGGGTACCAATGAAGGTAAAAATACCAGTGAAAAGTAACTGAGCTTCTGGGTTAAATAAGTCAAACCAAAAGCTTGAGTCACGATTAATAGCAAAGCCGAAAGGGTGAGTGCTTCTATTTCATCAAAATTGATATTGGCCTGTGGTAGGTAATAATAAGTCAGAGAAATACCGGAAGCGATAAAGCAACCTACCGCAAGGCTCTGAATCTGTAACCAGTAATGTGCATTTTTCAGTTGATATTGTTCAGGCTTAAAATACAGGGTATTGATGAGCCAGCACATACTAACGGTAATTTCAGTCAGGATAAACCAGAGATTAAAGTAACTATTCGATGAGCTATATTGAATGTGATAAACACAAAAAATATAGAGGCAAATAATCATGATACTTAACAGAAAATATCGGCTATGTCGAAGCGTGTTCGCAATCTGAGCACGATGCAAGTGCTCTTTGATATAAGCCTCTTGATTATCAATCATATAATTAAGTGCCTTGTATTCGTCCTGAACGGTTTTTATCCTAGATTTTAATTTTTATTCAAGCCTGAATGATTCTTAAATCAATCAATATGTGTTTCATTATTATTGACTCAAGAGTAGAGTGCTTATAAATAAAAATCAATAAAATTAATAACCAAATTTTACAATTTTGATCGCTTAAATAGTGTAATTCAAAATTGAGAGAGCAACGACAGGAGCAGTTTCGGTACGCAGGACACGTTCACCAATACACCAATTGACAAAGCCTTGAGCATTCGCCGCTAGGATTTCTGCTTCACTCAAGCCGCCTTCAGGGCCAATCAGCAAAGCAATATCCGGCGTGGCATTCGCCAGTACATCAATTTCTTCTTTATTTGGCGCTAGCACTAGTTTGGTAGTAGGAAGATCGGTTTCCAGCCATTTTTCAAGTGACATTGGCGCTAAAATTTTAGGAACAATATTCAGACCACACTGTTCACAGGCGGCAATGGCTACACCTTGCCAGTGATCCAGTTTCTTTTGATCGCGATCATATTTCAGGCGCATCTCACAGCGTTCAGAGGTTAAAAGCTGAATTTCAGATACACCCAGTTCGACCGCTTTCTGGATCGCATAATCCATGCGGTCACCTTTACTCATGACCTGGCCAAGCAAAGCTTTAAATTTTGGTGTGCGATCAGTAGGGTTATAACTATTGACCTGTACAGCAGCCGACTTTTTGGAAATTTCAACCAGTTCAACTTCATATTCACCACCTTGTCCATTAAACAGGGTGGCTTTTTCGCTGACTTGAGCACGTAAAACTTTAACCCAATGATGAAACACTGTTTCAGTCAGTTCTACAGTGGTATCTACTGCTAAATCAGCTTCAATAAAAAAACGTGGCATTAAAGTTTTACTCTCAAATCAGGTGTTTTACTTATGCAAGACCGAGGTCTTTAACAAGTTGACGGGTTGGATCAGTGGTATTCATGGTATAGAAGTGCAAGCTTGGTGCACCGCCAGCAATCAGGCGTTCACAGAATTTCACCACGACTTCATGACCAAAGGCTTTAATGCTTGCAGTGTCATCACCATAAGTTGCCAGTTGCTTGCGAATCCAGCGTGGAATTTCTGCGCCTGTACCATCTGCGAAGCGAATCAGGTTGCTGGCATTGGTAATCGGCATAATACCCGGCGCAACCGGAATATCGATTCCAGCTTTCTGGATACGGTCTACAAAGTAGAAGTATGCATCTGGATTAAAGAAGAACTGGGTCAATGCAGCATTAGCGCCAGCATTTACTTTATCCACAAAGTGCTGAATGTCTTTATCAAAGCTGTCTGCTTGTGGATGCATTTCAGGATAAGCGGCAACTTCAATATGGAAATGGTCACCTGAATGTTCACGGATAAAGCGAACCAGATCCTGTGCATAAGGCAATTCACCTAAGCCCACCTGACCAGATGGCAAGTCACCACGCAGCGCGACAATACGGTTAATTCCTTGTGCCTTATACAAATCAAGCAGTTCAGCGATACGTGCCTTGTCATCACCGATACAAGACAGGTGAGGGGCAACGGGTGTACCTTTACCATTAAAGTCATTGATCGTAGATAAAGTACGTTCGCGTGTTGAACCACCCGCGCCATACGTCACAGAAAAGAATTCTGGGTTCAGCAGTTGTAGTTCTTGATGTACGGTTTTGAGCTTTTCCGCACCCGCATCGGTTTTGGTCGGGAAAAACTCAAAAGAAATTGGAATCTGTTTAGACATGTTCAAATCCTTTTTATAAATACTTTTTACTTATCACCCTCTCCCTGACCTCTCCCAAAGGGAGAAGGGACTACCATTGTGATAGTTAAAGTCTTTAAAGACTTACCCTATAACAATTTTCACAATGGAAATCTCCCTCTCCTTATAGGAGAGGGCCGGGGTGAGGTGGAAATCAAAAATTAGTATTTATAAGCATCAGACTTGAATGGACCTTCAACAGGTACACCTAGGTAATCTGCCTGTTCTGGAGTCAATTGAGTCAGAACACCACCGAAACCGGCAACCATTGCAGCAGCAACTTCTTCGTCTAATTTCTTAGGAAGCAGTTCTACACGAATCGCTGCTTGTTTTTGATCTTCAGGAAGATCCGCAAATTTCTCAGCGAACAGGTGCATTTGACCCAATACTTGGTTCGCAAATGAACCGTCCATCACACGTGATGGGTGACCAGTTGCATTACCCAGGTTCACCAGACGACCTTCAGAAAGCAGGATCAGGTAATCATTTTCATTTTCTGAACGATATACTTGGTGTACTTGAGGTTTCACTTCAACCCATTTGTAACCACGTAAGTAGTTAGTATCGATTTCGGTGTCGAAGTGACCGATGTTACAAACTACTGCACCAGCTTTTAGTGTATCTAGCATCGCAGCGTCACATACGTGGTAGTTACCAGTTGTAGTCACGATCAGGTCGGTATTTTGAAGAAGATCAACGTTCACATCTTCTTTTTTGCCAGTTTGAACGCCGTTTTTGTATGGAGAAACCACTTCATAACCGTCCATGCATGCTTGCATCGCACAGATTGGATCGATTTCAGATACACGTACGATCATGCCTTCTTGACGAAGAGACTGAGCAGAACCTTTACCTACGTCACCATAGCCGATCACTAATGCACGACGGCCAGAAAGCAGCATGTCAGTTGCACGTTTGATCGCATCATTTAGAGAGTGACGGCAACCGTATTTGTTGTCGTTTTTAGACTTGGTTACTGAATCGTTGACGTTGATCGCAGGAACTTTCAGAGAGCCGTCTTTCCACATTTCCAGAAGACGTGCTACACCTGTAGTTGTTTCTTCAGTAATCCCGTGAATTTTTGCAATCAGTTCAGGATATTTTTCGTGAACAACAGCTGTCAAATCACCGCCATCATCCAGAATCATATTGGCATCCCAAGGTTTGCCATTGACATTAATCTGTTGTTCAAGACACCACATGTATTCTTCTTCTGTTTCGCCTTTCCATGCAAATACAGGAATACCGCGTGCAGCGATTGCAGCAGCAGCATGGTCTTGAGTAGAGAAGATGTTACAAGAAGTCCAGCGAACTTCAGCGCCTAATTCAACCAGAGTTTCAATTAAAACCGCAGTTTGAATAGTCATGTGGATACAGCCAAGAATTTTGGCACCAGCAAGCGGTTTAGCAGCTGAGTAGCGTTTACGCAAACCCATTAGGGCTGGCATTTCAGCTTCTGCAAGTTTGATTTCTTTACGGCCGTAGTCAGCTAGGGAAATATCGGCAACTTTATAATCTGTAAATGAAGCATTAACCGCGTTCATCACGATCTCCTTATAAAAAACAATAATTGATCATTCAGTTCGCGGATGCCGTTGTTGGTCCGTCTAGAAAAAGTTGGACCGATCGTCGAGCCTGGCGCTTTTACATTTCGTACCTGTAAAACGTCGCAGCATCCCTCGACTAGCGAGGTATTGTACTTGGAAATTAATTTGGTTCCAATCCGAAATTGTTTATTATCTGACTAATAAGAAAATTTTGAAAATATTTTGAGAAATATCCTGATATTTGAAAACTGAAATAAAGTTTTATTCTCGTAAAAAAGCCCATCATCTGACGGGCTTGTTATTTATTCTATGTCCTGCTCAATTTCATCTGCTTTCTTAGTCCAATAATCTGCCTGTAGGTCATCAGCGACCACACCAAGACCATTGGCATAAATAAAGGCAAGATCACGCATGGCTTGAACTTCACCCCATTCAGCTGCTTGCTTTACAAGAGCGATAGATTTTTCAACATCTTTTTCGACCACATCACCACGACGGTAAAAACCAGCCAGTTCTAAAGTCGCTGCAGGGTGTTTTTCAAAATTGGCTTTGCTCAACCAGTAATAGGCTAACTCAAAGTGAGCTTTAGAATCTTCTGGGTCTTCCTCAGCGATTTCTTTGGCATAAACCGTATAACCCTCACCGAGCCAGTACATGGCTTCAACCCAGCCACCATTGGCTGCTTTCAATGCCCACTCTTCGGCCAGCATGATGTCTTCGTCATGCTCGCTTTGCATATAGAGCTCGGCAAGCTCAAATTGGGCTTCGGCATTGCCTGCCAATGCGCGGTTTGCCAGCGTGGCAGGGGGAGAAACACGCTCAGTCATGTCAGTATCTCAAATATCTTTGTATCTAGATTAAAAGGTTCAAAATAAAAAAGCCAATCCGAAAACTGGCTTTTGTATAAAAGTCGACTGATAGCGCTTAAAACACGCAAACTAAGCTATTTGTTTAAGGGAATAACAATAAAATGAATAGAAAGAGAACAAGAATAAATTTGAATAGTTTTCAATGATTCAGAAAGCAAAACAGCGGCCCGAAGGCCGCTGTTGATATAAGATTAATGAGATAAAAACTTAGTCTTGCTGGATTCCTGCAACCAACCAATCTTGCTGAGAGCCGGCAGGTTTGACAAAGTGCCAGATTTCAGCAAATGGTTGAGGTTGGCTATTCAGGTCTTCACTTACAGTACCAGTGAAGCGTACGCTTACTACATATTGACCATTCTCATTCGATGAATCTACCACCATTGCATTCAGGTTAGAGAACTCAGCTACGTCCTGATCCTGATTTGCCATAATGTCGTTATACATCGACTGGTAAAGATCAGGGGTCAGGTAACGTTTAATTTCTAAAATGTTGCTCGCCGTATTCATGGACTGAATGTGGTTGAAGCGCTGACGTGCAACACGTAAGAAAGTCGCAGGTTCTGTTCCATCTGGAAGCTGGTTGCCGCTATTGGTATAGGCTGCACCAAATGGGGCGTTATTTACCGGAGCTGAACCAAACGGAGCATTTGTGCTTGGTGTGCTACCACCCACGTTCTGACCAAAAATATTGGTGTTGTCACCACCGCGAGGAGGTGTCTGACCAAATGGTGCTGAATGACCAGCACCACTATTTGGGGCATACGGATTAGAAGCTACTTTTTTTTTTGCGCCCATCTTACGGAAAATGAAGAAGGCAACAGCGGCAGCAAGCAAGATCCAGATCCAGCCAGGAATACCACCTTTTTCCTCTTGCTGCTGTTGAGCTGCTTGAGCTTCAGAAGCCGCTTGTACTTCTTTGTCATCAGCCAGCGCATTGGCAGCAACTGCACCCACTGCAGCACCTGCTACACCGGCAGCAACCATACTACCTACGCATGGGCCAGATCTTTGCTGAGTTGCAGCACCAGCGGCTGGAGCCTGTTGTGCTGGCGCAGCTTGACGAGGTTGTTGATAAGATTGAGTAGGCGCAGCAGAACGTTGCATACCATGGCTTTTACCGCCACCGGCACGTTTTGCTTCAGCAGTTAAAGGAGCAACCAGTAATGCTGCTGTTAAAAGACCTGCAATCAAACCACGCTGTCGAACTTCCATTCAATTTTCCTATGTGAAAAAAACTTATTTGAATACTCTATTTATATAGGCTTTATAGGGGATTTCAATCAAAAATGTGTATTTTTTTAGGCTTTTCGCAAGATTTATCGATTAAAACTAACTGAGTTCATCACTTAGGCTCATGGCTTCACTCAGGGCTTCATGCAATCGAGCTACAGCAATGACCTGCACGCCGGGAATCGGTTTTTGCGGTGCATTGGCACGCGGCAAAATAATATATTTAAAACCGTGTTTAACGGCTTCCTTCAGACGCTCCTGACCATTCGGCACCGGACGAATTTCACCAGAAAGACCAACCTCACCAAAAACAGCGAGTTGCTGAGGCAAGGCTTTAGTCCGAATACTGGATGCACAGGCTAAAAGTACAGCCAGGTCAGAACCAGTTTCGGTAATCTTTAAACCACCGACGATATTGACATAGACATCCTGACCGGATGTTTGTACGCCACCATGACGATGCATTACAGCCAGTAGCATATTCAGACGGTTTTGTTCTAGACCTAAGGCTACACGACGTGGTTGGCCATGGGCATCATCGACCAAAGCCTGAACTTCAACCAGGAGTGGGCGAGTCCCTTCGCGGCTAATCATGACGATTGAGCCTGGAATCGCTTCATCATAACGACTGAGGAAAATGGCAGATGGATTGGCGACTTCACGCAGACCTTTATCGGTCATGCCAAAGACGCCAAGTTCATTGACTGCACCGAAACGGTTTTTGACTGCGCGGATCATACGGTAACGTGAATCCGACTGGCCTTCAAAATACAGCACACAGTCCACCATATGTTCCAGTACACGCGGACCTGCTAAGGCACCTTCTTTAGTCACATGACCGACAATAAACAGGGCAGTGCCGCTATTTTTGGCGAAACGGGTCAGTAGGGCTGCAGATTCACGAATCTGTGACACACCACCTGGTGCAGACTGCAAGGTTTCGGTATATAAAGTCTGAATCGAGTCCAAAATCGCAACAGCAGGACGTTCCTGTGCAAGCACCTCGCAAATGCGTTCCACACAGGTTTCTGCCATGACTTTCAGTTGGTTAGTTGGTAAGTCCAGACGCTGGGCGCGTAATGCCACCTGAGATAAAGATTCTTCACCTGTCACATACAGGGCAGAGCTATTGCCTGCTGCCATATGGGTTGCGGTTTGCAATAGGATAGTTGACTTACCAATCCCCGGGTCACCACCAATCAGCACCACAGAACCTGTAACGAGACCACCGCCTAAGACTCGGTTAAACTCACCAATCCCGGTTTGCAACCGGGTTTCATGTGAAACGGAGACTTTGTTTAAGGTGGTAATCGCTGCTGCCTGACCGGCATAACCTCCAATTTTTGGCTGAGCACGATGTGTCGTTGCTGGCGCAATACTGACTTCTACCAGACTGTTCCATTCCCCACATTCAGAACACTGACCCGCCCATTTAGGATGGTCTGCTCCACATTGTTCACAACGATACACACTTTTTGCTTTAGCCATAATTTCCGAAAATAAATATTGGGAATGGGGGCTACAGCATAGCGGTGAATGAGACTGAAAACCAAGACCTTTGGCTGAAAAAGTCACTGATTTACGTCAGCATATGACGCTTATGAATTCACCTTTCTACATGAAAGTGAAATACCTCCTATAATGAAAAAATTCATCACGGGTACAGGAAACCTGACATGCCACAACTTTTAAAACATATCGATGCGATCGCACGTGAAAAAGACCGTGATGTATTATTTGTATATTTTGAAAATTACGAACATGAAAATGCAGATGCTGAGTCCTATCATTTACGTCAGAACCTGATGGAATGGCTAGAGCAACGCCAAATTAACTTTGCACCTTGCATGGGGATAGAACAGCCTGGTGTGATTGAAAGTTATTCAGGTGATCTTTATATCGACGTACCATTTGATGAAGCCAATCCAATTTACCAAATGGTCAGTGAACATCTGGAAGATGCCGAAGGGGAGATGAGGATTCCGGGAGTGCTGTTCTTTGTATTATCTCTAGAAACTGCGCTGGAAATTGAAGCCGATCGTGAAGAGTTCTTAAATCTAAATCAAGCTCATGATGATGACGATGGATTTTCTGGCCGTGTGAACTGATATTTTTAGCAAACTTAAATAATAAAAAAGCCACGATGAATGTGGCTTTTTTATTAAGGGTTTTAAATTTTATTAATACAATTCACCTGATTTACGGCGAGCAATAAAATCTTTGGATTCTTTCACGATCACTCCAGACAGTAGTAACAGGCCGATCAAGTTTGGAATCGCCATCAAACCGTTGAAGGTATCTGCAAACAGCCAGACCAGATCTAGTGTCGCGACACAGCCAATAAATACTGACAGGATATAGATGATGCGATAAGGGAATAGAAATTTCTCACCGAGCAGATAGGTTGCACATTTTTCCCCGTAGTAGCTCCAGCCTAAAATGGTGGAATAGGCGAAGAAGATAATGCCGAAGGTCACAATCCAGCCACCAACACCTGGCAGCAGTTTGTTAAATGTAGAAACGGTCAGAACAGCACCGGTTTGTCCACCAAAATCACTGCCGGCCATGATGAAGCCCATCACCAAGACAATACCGGTAATCGAACAGACAATAATCGTGTCAATAAAAGTTCCGGTCATGGAAACCAGACCTTGACGGGCAGGATGATCGGTTTTTGCAGCAGCAGCGGCAATCGGTGCCGAACCCATACCAGCTTCATTCGAGAAGACACCACGCGCGACACCATAACGAATCGCCGCACCAATCGCACCACCTACGGCAGCTTCACCAGTAAAGGCATAGGTGAAAATCATTTTCAGTGCAGGGCCCACTAAATCGAGATGGGTGAAAATAATGATCAGACCGCCCGCCACATAACCAATCGCCATAATTGGAACGATGAAGGAAGCAGCTCTAGAAATCCACTTAATCCCGCCTAGAATTACCAGTGCAGAAAACGCAGTAATCACGATACCTGTAACCCAGGTTTCCAGACCGAAACCATTTTCTACTGCAAGTGCAACAGTGTTGGACTGAACTGAACTACCAATTCCGAAAGATGCGACAGCACCAAAGAACGCAAAGATCAGCGCCAGCCATTTCCATTTAAGGCCACGCTCAATGTAATACATTGGACCGCCAGACATTTCACCGCGTTCATTTTTAACCCTGTATTTGACGGCCAGTACACCTTCGCCATATTTGGTTGCCATTCCGAACAGGGCAGTCATCCACATCCAGAATACGGCCCCAGGACCACCCAGTACACAGGCAGTTGCCACACCGGCAATATTACCGGTACCGATGGTAGCTGACAGTGCGGTCATGAGTGAGCCAAACTGGGAAATATCGCCTTCATGCGAAGGGTGTTTGCCAAAAACCTGTTTAAAGGCCAGTGGCAACATGCGGAACTGCCAGAACAGCAGGCGGAAGGTCAGGAATATACCGGTACCGACAATGAGGACCAGCATATATGGGCCCCAGACCCAGCCACTGACGGTTTCCATGATGCTTTGTAAATTTTGCATAAATTTCTTCTTATTTATCCGTGTCAGCTTTATTTGAGATGTTGATTGAAAAGCAATTACTATGCCATGCGCGCTCATCCTAAACGCGAATATTGGCGGATTTGTATTCTATTTTTTACATAGTTTCAGCGCTTTGACAAGAAAAATCCTGTATTCATTGCGCCTTAAAACCAAGACTAAAGATAAATGAATGTTGATATAAGAAAAATAAATTAACTTGCAAGATTAGTTGGAAAATACAAATGATGCGAATTTTCTTTTTGTATTCCGGGTTTTTTACGTTAATTTGTCGCGATTAAAACTCAAAGTTGAAAGGAAATAATGTCAGAAAAATATAGTCACTCATCATCGGAAGATGGTGAGCTACAGCGTAGTTTATCCAACCGGCACCTGCAGTTAATTGCCATTGGGGGTGCGATTGGCACCGGCCTGTTTATGGGTTCAGGGAAAACCATTAGCCTGGCAGGACCATCCATTTTGGTGATTTATATGATCATCGGTTTTATGGTGTTTCTGGTCATGCGTGCGTTGGGTGAATTACTGTTATCCAATCTGCAATATAAATCTTTCATCGATTTTGCCACCGATCTGATCGGGCCGTGGGCAGGTTATTTTGTCGGCTGGACCTACTGGTTATGCTGGATCACGATTGGTATCGCGGATCTGTCAGCTATTATCTATTACCTGCAATTCTTTAATAACGGCCTGCCATTTACTCCGGGCGAAGGCGTGCTGATCAGTATTGCCTCTATTGTCTTCATTATGGGATTGAACCTGGCAACCGTGAAACTGTTTGGTGAAATGGAGTTCTGGTTCGCCCTGATCAAGATTATCGCCATTATTGTACTGATCGCCGTAGGTTTATGGATGATCTTTACTGGCTTTACTAATGATGCAGGTACGGTAGCTTCATTTGCCCATATCTGGGATCATGGCGGTTTATTCCCGACTGGGACTATGGGTTTCCTGGCTGGTTTTCAGATTGCGATTTTCGCCTTTGTAGGTGTAGAGCTGGTTGGTACTACGGCTGCTGAAACCAAAGATCCAGAGCGTAACCTGCCGAAAGCGGTGAACTCGATTCCGATCCGTATCATTATTTTCTATGTGCTTGCTCTGATCATTGTGATGTCAGTGACACCATGGGATCAGATCAATCCAAATGTTTCTCCGTTTGTGAATCTGTTCAGTCAGGCAGGTATTGCGGCGGCTGCAATCATCATGAACCTGGTAGTGCTGTCATCAGTAATGTCATCGATGAATAGTGGAGTGTTCTCAACCAGCCGTATGTTGTTCGGTTTATCTCGTGAAGAACAGGCACCGAAAGCCTTTGGTCGTTTGAATTCGCGCGCCGTTCCAGCGAATGCTTTGTATTTCTCTGCGATCTGTTTATTGCTCGGTGCAGCATTACAGTACTTCGTGCCGAATACGGTTGAAGCATTTACTTTGGCAACAACTTTGTCGACTATTCTGTTTATCTGTGTATGGCTGATCATTATCTGGAGCTACATGATCTATTACCGTACCCGTCCGGAATTGCATGCTAAATCCATATTCAAGTTGCCTGGTGGG
>NZ_DFDO01000287.1:0-3745 GCF_002367915.1 Acinetobacter sp. UBA3025 | reverse complement strand
TTTATCTGACTGAGCATCGCCATATCATGAGCCGCCGTTTGCATGTCGCAGGCAGCAGTATCGGTTTATATTTTTTTAGCAAAGCCCTTCATCAGCGTAAAGCCAAATATCTAGCCTATGGAATACTCTCAGGTTATGCCTGTGCCTGGATTGGTCATTTCATTTTTGAAAAGAATAAACCGGCCAGCTTTAAACAGCCGCTATACAGTTTTATTTCAGACTGGCGTATGTTTGCCGATGTATTACGTGGTAACCTGAATCTAGTTGATCGTAAGCATGACAAAATTCCAAGTTAGGGCTTATGACGTTTTATCGGATTTATGCTTAAGTATTGCAATAAAAACGATAAAAACACTTGCAAGTGTAGAGTTATTATTCTATTAATTGTTTTATTGCTTATTCAGTATTTTATCAAAGAGTATAATTCACTGAATAAATCAGTTTTCCAAGCCTGGAGCGACCTTCTCCGGGCTTTTTTTATATTTAAAAAAATAGAAAGATGTGCAGTGCATTATTTTTAATTTATCTGAATGATTTAGAAAATATTCACGAGATGAATGAAGCAAGTTTGAAAGATGAGATGGTCGGTTCTGCTTAGATGGGTCGATCCTTTCTAGCTTTGACACGTCTCCCCATAAACGGTTTACCCAAAGCTAGAAAGGATCTGGTAGATAAAACACAGCTTTTGCTTTTCTATTTATTTGTTGTGTTCGAACTTATTTAAATCCTTTAATGCATGTAGACCTATCCCTGAAATTGGGTATTTTGAAGTTTTCTTTAAGTTTTGTGATTAATGGTATTTCAGCAATTTTATAAACAGGAATCGTAACATCCGGACATAAAAAAATCGCTTTCAGAATTTTGCAACTTCTCCATTAAGTTATCTGCAAAATCCTAAAAGCGTTTGTCGGAGGGCGTAAGCATTAACACTTTATCATTATTGTTATAAAACCATTAAAACGTAAATTCTCGTAGCCGCCTATCACTGAAAATAGGGATATTGATCAATCACCTGTATAAAAAGTACAAATAATAATCTAATACCTGAATCGGGTATTATTCAGTGTTTAGGATGGGGAAACTCGCCCATTTATGCCTATAATAGCGTATGTATTTTGAATGGCGGCAGTCATGCGCGGTTTGTATTTAATTACCAATGATGATCCTATTGAACTTCTCCTGGCAAAACTTGAAGGTGCAATGGCGACTTATGAAGTTGCGGTACTTCAGTATCGTCGTAAAAAAGTAGCGAAAGAAGATCAGGCTTACGAAATCGAATATATGAAACAAATGTGCGAACAGTACAAAGTTCCATTTGTGATTAATGACGATTTAGAAACTGCAGTAAAATATGGCGTAGGCGTGCATTTGGGTCAGGATGATGGCTCAATTCAGGAAGCTGTTGAACGTTTGCCTAAAAATGTATTGATTGGCCGCAGTTGTAATAATTCACTTGAGCTTGCTGAACAAGCCATTGCTGATGGGGCTAATTATGTGGCCTTTGGCGCGATCTATGCGACTGATACCAAGCCAGAAGCAGGTAATATTGGTCTGGAAACCTTAAAACAAGCCAAAAGTAAATTAAATGTACCTATTTGCGCTATTGGCGGTTTGACGGTTGAAAACGGTAAAGAAGTCATTGAAGCCGGCGCTGACCTTTGTGCAGTCATTAGTGATGTATTGGGTCGCTCAATGTCGACTGTCGGTCAACGAGTGTATGACTGGTCGGAACTATTTGCTGAACAAGCTTAATTTTTATTTCTTATTGTATTTTTGAGTTGAGTGATTCTCATGAGTTTATCTCCAAAGCAAGAACAACTATTTAAACAAGCCAATAAACATATTCCGGGTGGCGTCAACTCACCTGTACGTGCCTTCAATGGCGTGGGCGGTACGCCTATCTTTATCGAGAAAGCCCAAGGTGCTTATCTGTACGATGTCGATGGCAAGCGTTATGTGGACTATGTCGGTTCATGGGGCCCAATGATTCTGGGTCATGCGCATCCAGCAATCATTAAAGCAGTTCAAGACGCAGCGGTTGATGGTTTAAGCTTTGGTGCACCAACCGTGCATGAAACCACTTTGGCAGATATTATTTGCGACATCATGCCGTCGATTGAATTGGTTCGTATGACTAATTCCGGTACTGAAGCAACGATGACTGCGATCCGCCTGGCGCGGGGTTATACCGGACGTGACAAGATCGTGAAATTTGAAGGTTGTTATCACGGGCACTCTGACTCGCTGCTGGTAAAAGCAGGTTCTGGCCTGTTAACTAAAGGCGAAGGTGAAGCGACTTCTGCGGGTGTACCTGCTGATTTTGCCAAACATACTTTAACCCTTCCTTATAACGACATCGCCACTTTAAAAGAATGCTTTGCCAAGTTCGGTTCAGAAATTGCCGGTGTAATCGTAGAGCCAGTAGCAGGGAACATGAATCTGGTGAAACCGATTGATGGTTTCCTGCAAGCGATTCGTGATGTCTGTGACGAGCATGGTTCAGTCTTTATCATTGATGAAGTGATGACCGGTTTCCGTGTTGGTCTAGGGGGCGCTCAGGCACATTATGGCGTGACTCCTGATTTAACGACTTTGGGTAAAATTATTGGTGCAGGGCTGCCAGTCGGTGCTTTTGGCGGTAAGCGTGAAGTGATGGAATGCATCGCGCCATTAGGTAACGTGTATCAGGCAGGTACTTTGTCTGGTAACCCACTGGCAATGCGTGCCGGGATCGAGATGTTTAAACATCTGCGTGAGCCAGGTTTTTATGAAAAATTGACTGCACAACTTGAAAAACTTCTTGCAGGTTTACAGGCAGCTGCGGATGAAGCCGGTATTCCATTCAAGACCCAGCAAGTGGGCGGTATGTTTGGCCTGTACTTCACGGATCAGGAAGACATCACCAGCTTTGATTCAATGCTGAAATGTGATGTTGAAGCTTTCAAAAAATTCTTCCATGGCATGTTAAGTCGTGGTGTGAACCTGGCTCCATCTGCATTTGAAGCAGGATTCATTTCAGCTGCGCATAGTGATGAAGATATTGAATTCACGATTCAAGCAGCGAAAGAAACTTTTGCGGAAATGAAAGCTTAAGTTTTAAATCCTCCCTAACCCTCCTTTGGAAAAGGAGGGAATTCTAATTTTGAAATTCCCCCTCTTTAGTAAAGAGGGGCTAGCGGAGATTAAATTCTAAAATTAGGGATATTGATGGATGCAAACTAAACATTATTTGACTCTAAGCGATGCTGAATTCTTATTAAATCAGGCCTATGAATATGCGCTAGAGCAGGGCTTTAATGTCAGTATTGCTGTTGTTGATGAAACTGGTAATTTGCTGGCAATGAAGCGTATGGATGGGGCTTCACCGATGACAGCAAACCTGTGTCTGGAAAAAGCACGTTGTTCTGCAATCAGTCGCCGTCCGTCCAAGCTGTTTGAAGATATTATCAAAGGCGGTCAAATGGGCTTTCTGACGATGGATAGTTTTTCTGGCATGCTGGAAGGTGGAGAACCGATTTTGTATCAAGGACAGTTAGTGGGTGCAATGGGTGTTTCTGGGGTGAAGTCTTTTCAAGATGCGGAGATTGCTCTGCAGGCGATTGAGAAGTTTTTGGTACTACACAATTAGGTGTTAGTATTTGGAAAATACAAAATCATCGTGAGTATGAATAAATTTAACAAAGCCCAAGTTGGTTTACTTGGGTTTTTTTGATTCTAAGTAATAAAATAGACCTCTTGCGAAAGT
>NZ_DFDO01000238.1:933-7644 GCF_002367915.1 Acinetobacter sp. UBA3025 | reverse complement strand
CTTATTTCAGGACGGGACAAAATATAAAATGAAAAAAGCACTCAATATTGAGTGCTTTTTTTGAGTCGAGCAGGGGCTGTTATTAACTGAGGTGTTCGCCAAACAGGCTCAAAGCTTCTTCAGCCGTAAAGATATAACGGCTATTACAGAACTGACAGTCCATCTCAATTGGATTCTGGAATTCTAAAGTTTCACGAACCGATTCTACACCAATCTGCTGTAAGGCAATCGCACAACGTTCTTTAGAACAGGTACAGCCAAACTGTAAATGTTCTACTTCTGGTAAGCGCACTTCTTCTTCGTTATATAAACGATAGAGAATTTCATTGGCCTCCAGAGTGACCAGTTCTTCTGTTTTTAATGTTTCAGTCAGCATGGTCAGACGTGGCCATAAGTCTTCATCGACACGGCGTTGTTCTTCTTCACTGTTACGCGGTAGCAGTTGAATCAGCAAACCACCTGCACGTTTGTTGTCACTGGCCAGCACGATACGTGTCGGAATCTGGGCAGACAGGTCATAATATTGCATCAGACAGCCAGCCAAATTTTCCTGATCAAGCGGAACAATACCCTGATAACGTTCACCAAATTCAGGCTCGATATTGATAAACAGCACTGGATTAGTCAGTGATTTTAAAACTGTGCTGCTATCTTCTGCTGCCTGAAAATGCGGATCTTCTTCATAATCCGCCAGTGCACGTACTTCACCGCGATGGTTACATTCAGCCATTGCCCATTTAAATGTGCCTGAAGCCTGAATTTGTAGGCTGATACGCCCTTTAATTTTCAGGGTGCTGGCCAATAGTGCAGTGGCGCTCAGCATTTCACCTAACAGGATTTTTACTGCAGGCGCATAGTCACGCTGGGCCAAAATTGTTTGTAAAGCTTCTTCAAGATGCACCACTTCACCACGAACAGGGCTATCTTCAATAAAAAAGCGTTGGCGTAAATCAGACATAAAATTCTCCATAACCCTGCTTTAATGGTGGCATTATTGTAAAACACAAGTTATGCCAGATCATCTCTTATGGCATCAATTCCTGAAGCGTTGTTGTCCTGTTGCGTGTCCGTATCCTGTTCTGGTGCTTTTTTTAGCTGATCCTGAGCAAGAAGATGCTCCAGTTCTGCCAGTGTATTCCTTGAGCCTGCGAAATTAAACGGACTCTCCGTATCCGGATGAAATTGACGATTGAGCAGTTTCTGATCATGAGTATGAAACTCATGGATCTTTTGTTGCGCCTGTTCTTCAGACAGTCCGCTCAGCTGAACTAGCAGACACTGACTTAGTTCTAGTGCAGAAGCATAGGTTTCTCGCCAGATTCGTTCCACGCCCAGCTCCTGAAGTAGATGGACATGATGCCGGTTACGTGCCCGTACCCATAAAGACATGTCAGGATAATTTAAGCGCAGATGTCGGACGGTCAGCAGTGAATCTTCAATATCATCAATGGCGACAATCACATGCTGAACCGTATCCAGATGTGCCTGAGCTAAAGCCTCTGGCTCAGTCGCATTGGCCTGATAGAAGGTAATACCGTAAGAGGTCAGCAATTCAGTTGCTTCGATATTGCTGTCCATTACACTGAATTTTTGCTGCTGTTGCAGCAAAATACGGGCAATGATCTGGCCAAAACGGCCAAAACCGATTAATAAAATTGGTGCGGTATTTGGTGGAAGGCTTTCAATGTCAAAGGTCGCTGCCAAATGATTTTGCCGATCCAGTCGTGGCAGAATCTGGTTATGCAATAACCAGTAAAATGCCGGTGTGAGTAGCATGGATAAACTTGCCATCCACATCAATGGGGAGAGCAGGGCTGGAGTAACGATCTGCTGCGAAAGCGCAATGATGAGTGCCAGAAAAGCGAACTCACCACTTTGTGCCACACTGGCGGCCAGTAGCGTACTGTTGCGCCAACTATGCTGATAATAACGTGCCAATCCTAAGGTAATCGCAAATTTAATCAGGATCAGCGAAAGTGTTCCGGCAATAATCAATACGGGTTGCGTCAGCACATCGGCAAACTGCAATGACATGCCCAGACTGATAAAAGCCAACCCAATCAATAAACCGCTAAAAGGCTGCAGACTCTTTTCAATCGAAATCCGGAAATCAGAATCTGCCAGTAACATACCGGAAAATAATGCTGCCAGGTACAGATTCAGTCCCAGCGTATCCATCAGGACTAGTAAGCCCAAGAAAATGACAATGGTAACAATGCTATGCAATTCATGACGACCACTTTTGGCAATCCAGCGATAGAGCGGCTGCATGAAATAGCGGTTACATAGAAATAAGCCAGTAAAGGTAGCCATCATGGCAGCAAAATAAGCTATGCCATGTTCTGTTGAACTGACTCCAGCAAAAAGCGGAATCGCTGCAATGATAGGAATTGCAATCAGTGCATGAATCAGGGTGTTGGCATAAGCGGATTGACCATAACTGGTCGCCAGTTGTTGCTGATTATTTAAAAACTGGGTCACCAACGTCATGGCAGAGAGGCTGCCGGCCAGTCCGATGACAATGCTGGAAACCAGATGCTGATCGAGAAAGAACCAGGCCAGCAGGCTCAAAATCAGGGCCGTGCTCAGTACCTGTAAAATGGCCATAAACCACAGGGGTTGCCCAAGCTGAAGAATTCGTTGTGGTCTGAGTTGCAGACCAATCCAGAACATTAGGGCCAACAGGCTGATTTGAATAAAAGTCTGCATCACCTCAGGAGCAGAGATCAGCGCTAAGGCACTCGGCCCAATGATTAAACCTGTCAGTAAATAGCCCAGCACTGTTGGCAGTCTGAGTTTATGGCTCAGTGGCACCATGAACAGTGCAATCGCCAGAACCAGCGCTATTTGTAACAGTATCGACATTTTTCCGCCTTAAATTTTATTTTCATCCAGTCTTAAAGTTGAGCCTTTATCAAATGAAGATAGTCTCAATATTTTAGCTGAGTTCTTGTGGATCGATATCCAGTGTCAGCTTCATATTGGATGGCTTATCCTGTAACAGGTTTTGCCACCAGCTACGGACATAATAATGCAAACGGGCACGGTCTGCGGACAATAGCACCATATGGGATTGATAGCGTCCGGCTTTGCGTTCCATCGGGGCAGGAATGGGACCCCAGATGTCCAGCACCAGATCGGGATATTGCCTGAGCAGGGCAGCATGTTTCTGTAAGAATTCGGTATTTTGTGCCTGATCTTTGGATTCACAGCGAATCAGCACGGCATAACGAAAAGGAGGCATCTGGGCGATTTGCCGTTCGGTCAAAGTCTGCTTGGCAAAAGCGCGGTAATTTTCAGTGACTAAGGTATTCAGCAGCGCATGATCAGGTCTTAGGGTCTGTAAATATACATCCCCTTTATGTTCCCCACGCCCTGCACGACCTGCGACCTGTACGATCAATTGTGCTGTACGTTCTGTGGCTCGGAAATCAACGCTAAGAAGACCAGAATCGATATCCAAAATTGCAACCAGCGTGACATAAGGAAAATGATGGCCTTTGGCCAGCATCTGGGTGCCGAGCAGAATCGCAGGCTCACTTTTCTGAATCTTGTCATAGATTTTCTGCCAGCTGCCAACCCGGCTGGTTGAGTCGCGATCGACCCGGATCACTTCAGAATCTGGAAAAAGCTCATTCAGATGTTCTTCAACTTTTCCAGTCCCCATCCCTAAAGTAGCCAGCTCCTGATGCTGACATTGCGGACACTGTTCAGGCATACGATGAATGGTGCCACAATGATGACAATGCAGATGCTGATAAGGTTGCCGGTGCACAGTGAAATTGGCATCACAATTCGGACACTGCGCCTGCCAACCACAACTGCCACAAATCAGTACGGGCGCATAACCACGACGATTTAGGAAAATGAGTACCTGTTCTTTTTTAGCCAGGCGCTTTTTGATTTCTTCAATCAGATGCAGGCTGATGCCATGCTGCTTTGGTGCCACTTTTAAATCCAGAATATGGATTTTTGGCATTAGTGCTGTACCCGCGCGTTGATTCAGTTCCAGCACCTGCATTTTGCCTTGCTGCACCAGCGCATAGCTGTCAATGCTGGGGGTGGCCGAACCCAAGAGGACTGGACATTGCTGTAAATGTCCCCGGTATAGGGCCACATCACGGGCATGATAGCGAAAACCTTCCTGTTGTTTAAAAGACAGGTCATGCTCTTCATCCAGAATGATCAAACCCAGATTCGGCATTGGTGTATAAATCGCAGAACGGGTGCCAAGCACAATGGACGCTTTACCGGTTTCAGCGGCTTGCCAGGCTTGTAAGCGTTTACTGTCATTCAGGCCAGAGTGAAGCAGGGCGATATGACAATGGAAGCGGGATTGAAAGCGGCTAATGGTTTGTGGCGTCAGTCCGATTTCAGGCACCAGTACCAGCACCTGCTTGCCCTGTTTGAGTACCTGTTCCATGATCTGAAGATAGACTTCAGTTTTGCCACTGCCAGTCAGGCCATCGAGTAAAAAGGCCTGATATTGCTTGCGGTATTTCAGCACTTGCTGAATCGCATGCTTTTGTTCCGCATTGGCCGTTAATGGCATCTGGGCCAGTTGTACAGGTTGCGGGCTAAAATCCTGTGCTTCCAGGACACATTCGCAAATCCCTTTTTTTTCGAGTGCTTTTAAAGTCGCTGTTTCTATTCCGGCCAGATTTAAGAGATTCTCAGTTGTTCCCACCGGATGCAGTTTTAGAATCCGATAAGCTTCCTGTTGCCTCTCGGAACGGCGAACTTTGGCTTCAGCCTCATGATCCAGCAATTTCCAGTTTCGGGCCAGCAGGTTATAAGGTTTGCCCTGACGCAATAAGGTCGGCAAGGCAGTCTGGATCACTTCCCCGATAGGAAACTGGTAATACTGTGCTGACCAGGTCAATACACTTAAAACCTGGGAATTGATAATGGCACGGTCATCTAAAAGCTCGGTAATGGCTTTCAGTTTGAAACTGGGATCAATCGGAGCATCTAGCGGTAATTTTTCAGTAATCACGCCGACCAGATTTTGCCGGCCAAAAGAAACCGCGACTCGGGCACCCACTTCTGCCTGCTGATATTGTTCCTGACTCAAGCTATAGTCAAAACAGTCAAACAGATGCACCGGCACTGCAACACGAACACGATAAACAGGGGCAGTAACGGGAACAGAATTTGGCATAGTAACAGAGTGGGTCCTGATGAAATTTCGTCGTGCTCAAAGTTCAGTTATGTTAGAGTGAGCAGATAATTTATATTGAAGAATATGAATGATTTTGATGGTCTGACGCAACAGCGTTAAGCAAAATTTTGGAAAATTAGAGCATTACAATGCCTGCATATCAGTTTACTGCGCTTGACGTTTCAGGGAAGCAGCAAAAAGGCGTGCTTGAGGGGGATTCAGCACGACAAATCCGGCAACAGCTTCGGGATCAGGCGCTGATTCCGGTCTCTGTAGATCCGGTTGAGAAAAAAGACCAGCACTACCGTCGCAGATGGTTTGAAAAAAGCATTACTGCTTATGATTTGGCTCTTATGACCCGACAACTCTCGGTACTGGTCGCTGCCGCAATTCCGCTGGAAGAAGCTATTCGCGCCGTCGGCAAGCAGAGCGAAAAAGTTCATGTGCAAAATCTGCTGATGTCAGTACGTTCTAAAGTGCTGGAAGGACATAGCTTGGCTCAGGCGCTACAACAGTCTGGACGTTTTCCAGAACTGTATATTGCCACCATTGCGGCTGGTGAACGTTCTGGTCACTTGGACCTGATTCTGGATCAGTTAGCTGACTATACCGAAAACCGTTTTGCTATGCAGAAAAAGATTCAAGGGGCGATGATCTATCCGATTATTTTGCTCTTGATGTCTTTTGCAATTGTGATGGGTCTGATGACCTATGTAGTACCGGATATCGTCAAGACCTTTGATCAAAGTAAAGATGCCTTGCCTTGGATTACAGTGACTTTAATGAAAGCCAGCGATTTTATCCGGATCGCGTGGCCATTTTTATTGATAGGGAGTGCGGTAGGCATTTTTCTGCTAGTACGTTTTTTAAGAACAACGGCTGGGCATTATGCTTTTGATCGCCTGACTCTGAAACTACCTTTATTCGGAAAATTATCACGTGGCATTAATGCTGGCCGTTTTGCCAGTACTCTATCGATTCTGACCCAGTCCGGTGTGCCACTGGTGGATGCCTTACGTATCGGGGCAGCGGTAAGTAATAACTGGGTGATTCGGGATTGGGTTAATCTGGCTGCTGAAAAAGTCACTGAAGGCGGGAACCTGGCTACCCAGCTGGAACGTAGTGGTTATTTCCCCCCGATGATGGTACAAATGATCAAAAGTGGCGAAGCCTCGGGGGAGCTGGATCGTATGCTGGAACGGGCATCGACCATGCAGGACCGTGAAGTGACCACGCTGATTTCGACATTACTCGCGCTTCTGGAGCCGCTGATGCTAGTACTTATGGCCGGTATTGTGCTGGTAATTGTGATCGCGGTGATGCTGCCAATCGTGAATATGAATAATATGATTTAAATAACATGTGTAACGTCTACGAAGAATTGAAAGTGCCTGAACTTTCTAAAGATGAATGAGAGATATTGAATGAAAAGGAATCCAAATCAAGCCATAGACCCTTCAACTATAGCGGTTGAACCTACCGTACGTGTGAGCCAGTTACGTGCCCATCGTGCCTCAGGTTTTACCCTGATTGAAGTAATGGTGGTAATT
>NZ_DFDO01000238.1:0-723 GCF_002367915.1 Acinetobacter sp. UBA3025 | reverse complement strand
ATTGAAGTAATGGTGGTAATTGTTATTCTCGGTGTGCTTGCAGCGCTGATTGTTCCAAATGTAATGGGACGCGGTGAAAAGGCTAAAGTGGATACCACAGTCATCAAATTGCAGAGTATTGCGGGTTCACTGGATCAATATAAGCTGGACAATGGCAAATATCCAAGCATGCAGGAAGGTGGCCTGGATGCACTGGTAAATCAGCCGGCAACAGCGAAGAACTGGCTGCCAGGTGGCTATGTGAAAGGGGGTTATCCGAAAGACAGCTGGGATAATGACCTGCAATATGTGACTCCAGGAACCAATGGTCGTGCTTTTGATTTGTACTCTTTTGGTGCCGATGGACAGGCAGGTGGCGAAGGAACTGATGCTGATATTTATTACCAACCTTAACTGATAATTATTATAAATTAGTAGGTTATTGAATATATCACTTCACTTGATTGGTTGTTTCAATATTGGGTGAAGTGATAATAACTCTCAATCATAAAATATAATATAAGTAGATGAATTTAATAATATTGTTATAATATTGATGATTTGATAGTTATAATAAGAATTATTCCCATATTTATCTATTACAATTATCGTAAAATGTGAATAAATATAGACTTTCTATTTACAAAAAATAGCTCATAATATTCTTAATGGCCCTTTTTTAGCCAAAGGAGAATGGTATGAAAGCATTAATATTGTCGGATGAAATAAACCAGTTTCATTGGT